>NZ_CP098401.1:2100000-2272500 GCF_023674425.1 Sphingomonas donggukensis | reverse complement strand
GACGGAAAGACCCCGTGCACCTTTACTGCAGCTTCAGAGTGGCATTAGGAAAGAACTGTGTAGCATAGGTGGGAGGCTTTGAAGCATTGGCGCCAGCCGGTGTGGAGCCATAGGTGAAATACCACCCTGTTGTTTTCTGATGTCTAACCTCGAACCATGAAACTGGTTCAGGGACCCTCTGTGGCGGGTAGTTTGACTGGGGCGGTCGCCTCCTAAAGAGTAACGGAGGCGCGCGAAGGTTGGCTCAGGCCGGTTGGAAACCGGCTGTTAGAGTGCAATGGCATAAGCCAGCCTGACTGCGAGACTGACAAGTCGAGCAGAGACGAAAGTCGGTCATAGTGATCCGGTGGTCCCTCGTGGAAGGGCCATCGCTCAACGGATAAAAGGTACGCCGGGGATAACAGGCTGATAACCCCCAAGAGCTCATATCGACGGGGTTGTTTGGCACCTCGATGTCGGCTCATCACATCCTGGGGCTGGAGCAGGTCCCAAGGGTTTGGCTGTTCGCCAATTAAAGTGGTACGTGAGCTGGGTTCAGAACGTCGCGAGACAGTTTGGTCCCTATCTGCCGTGGGCGTCGAAATTTGAGAGGAGTTGACCCTAGTACGAGAGGACCGGGTTGAACATACCTCTGGTGTACCTGTCGTCGTGCCAACGGCGCAGCAGGGTAGCTATGTATGGACGGGATAACCGCTGAAAGCATCTAAGCGGGAAGCCTCCCTCGAGATAAGATTTCATAGGACGGTCGGAGACCACGACCTTGATAGATCGGATGTGGAAGTGCGGTAACGCATGGAGCTAACCGATACTAATTGTCCTATTCGCGCTTGAGAGTTCCACCATCAATGACAGCTCTGGTTTTCCAGATAGCGGTTGGCGGATGATTTCTCTGGCCTAGACGCTAGACTGAACATCGATTTGAAAAACTTCACACGCATTCTCACCGGCTTCATTGCTTGGTGGCCATAGCGTCTGTGCCCCACCCGATCCCATCCCGAACTCGGACGTGAAACCAGACAGCGCCGATGGTACTATTGCTCAAGCAATGGAAGAGTAGGTCGTCGCCAGGCATTGTAGCCGGTGAGATGTGTGCGAAGTTTCAAGAAACCCATTCACAATGTCAGAGACGTACCAGTCTCTACGCGCTGCCCAACCGGCTTATGGCCAGTGGCGCATGTTGGCGCGGGGTGGAGCAGCCCGGTAGCTCGTCAGGCTCATAACCTGAAGGTCACAGGTTCAAATCCTGTCCCCGCAACCAACGGTGTAGAACAACCCCCGGTCCCACGGACCGGGGGATTTTCGTTTGTGGCAAAGGCCGCCAGATCCTGCACCTTGGCGACGATTTCCGCTTCGGCGCCTTTTGCGCTCGTCGAATTGGTCGTCAAACTCTCGATAAGGCAACTCAAAATCTCGGCCGCCTCGCCGCAAACGGTTTCCTCGTCGAGTGACACGCGAAGCTCGGCAACCTTGTCGTCGACGAAGATACGCGCCTGCTCGTCGATGAACAGTTGCCCTTGCGGGATCGCGAGCGTGGCGGTCTCAACACCGGCCTTACGAACCGAGACGGTGTTGGTACAAGTGTCGCGCTCCTTCTGACCCGCCGAACAGTAATCGTCTTTACCGCTGACCGTGTAGGCCGCGCCACAGCAACTGCAGCGGATCAGCCCCGACAACAGGTGTTTTTGCGATTCTGCCGCGCTACCGGCACCGTGGAGGACGGTCGTTGCCGGCGCTCGATTTGCTCTCGCACGCCTTCCCAAGGCGCATCGTCGATGATCCGCATATCCGGCGTGTCGACGACAACCCATTCGTTGTCGTCACGCAGCCGATAGCGGCGTTCGCGCCCGCATATGAGACCTTCCGGGCGCGCTGGTCGAACGGGAGCCGTTGCTTAACTGGCACGAGTATCGCCTGAGCGCGATGGTGATGATGAAGCAGCTTTATGCCCAGGTGACGCTGAGCTCAGCATGGCACGACGAGAGGATTGCGTGAGTCTCGCTCTTGAACCGGCGTCGAGCGCCTCAGCCTCATTCGGTTGGTGAGAGCGTGCTATTCAGAAACGCGAGGGCATGCGCCCCTGCGCCCCGTGGAACTGCAACGCTGCGCTTTGGTACCTCCGAACGCGGCAAGGGATCTCGCTTCCGCATAGCTCGATCGTCCGCGGCCGCGTGCCTTCGTTGAGCCATCGATGTTAAGGTGCCGCGGCTGCGACAGCGGGCAAATCGTGTACCCGCATCGCAAACAAATCCCCATGCAGCTGAATGTCGCACCGCTTGCCGCCGCGCTGCACGACAATCTTCCCAATAAGAACGCAAATTGCCTCGCGTGCGGTATGCGATACGCATCCTCCGCTGCTCGCCGATCAAGCCATTTACGTCCTGATCGGCAACCGACGCGGTTTCATGGTCGGGATCGTCGAAACACTTGCGATCATAGCCGATCGCACGCCGCGTCACGAAAACGCGATCTGTCCTGCCCAACTCCGCAGTTGAAACTTCAGTACGTCGCGCGTGGTGCGCTGTTCGACGCCGCCTTTATCGTGGCACGATCGTGCGTAGCAATAGTAGGACTACCGCGGCAACGAACGATCCCAGCGCCATCAGCGTGGCGACAGTTGATAGCCCGACACCACTCGCAAACAGCGTTCCCGCAAGAGCAGGCGCGAGAGCCGCCCCGCCGCGGCCAATTCCGATCACGAAGCCGGTTGCCGACGCGCGGACTTCGGTTGGGAATAGGCTGGCAACCAGTGCGTACAGCCCCACGACACCGGCGTTGGTGAAAAAGCCGACGATGGCAGCAACGCGCGCAAGCTCCGCGATCCCGCGACTGTGCCAGCCGAAGACCGTCACCATCACCGCCGACGCCGCTAGCGTCGCGATCAGCAGATTGATGAGTCGAACCCGAGTCGCGAGCAGCCCGAGCAGAACAGCGCCGGTGAGACCGCCGACATTCGCCCAAACCAGGACACCACCCGCCGCCGGCGCCGGAAACCCCATGTCGACGACGATCTTGGGAATCCATTTGAGCACGAAATAATAGGTCAGGATGTGGCCGAAGTACGCGATGGTCAGCAGCGCGGTGCGTGCCCGCAGTGACCCGTCGAACAACCCGGTCGACTCGCGGGCTTCATCGCGTCGCGCGGTCGCGGGCAGCGCCGCGATCGCCTGGAGGCCGATGCGCTCCAAGGCGGCATTGACGCGCACCAGGGCGTTGGCCGGCCGTCGATAGATCAGGAAACCGATTGATTCGGGTGCGGCGACAAGCACCAGCGGGATCGAGAGCGCTGTGATGACGGCGCCGAACACGAACACCGCGCGCCAGCTCCATTCTGCCAGAAGGTAGCTGGCGACGCCGCCTCCAAGTACGGCGCCAAGGGGATAGCCCGCCGCCATCAGAACGACACACAGGTTCCGCCAGCGTCCGTTCGCGGCTTCTGCGACCGCGGCGTTGGTGGCAGCGAGCATGCCGCCGATGCCGAGGCCGGTCACCAGCCGCAACCAGCACAGCATGATAATACTGGTCGCCATCGCAGCACCTGCCATTCCGGTTGCCATGATAATGAGGCAGCCGAGGATCGTCGAACGGCGCCCGACCTTGTCTGCGAGGCGACCGAGGAGCAACGCGCCGAACGCCATCCCCACCAGTTCCATCGACAGGACAATACCGAGTGCGGCGCGGTCGATCCCCCATTCGGATGCGATCCCGGGCGAGGCGAAGCTGACCGACAAGACATCGAAGCCGTCCAGCGCATTGAGCGCGATCATCGTCGCAACCGTCCCGATCTGCCTTGGCGACATCGGCGCAGCGTCGATCCGGGCGCGCAATTCCTGTTCGGTCAGTTCCATCCAAAATCCTCTTGAGCGAGATCGTCTAACCCGGCCAGCGTCCGGCCGGCGAGAAATCCGAATGTCATGGCAGGCCCCAGATTGATGCCGCCGGCGGGATAATGGCCGCCCAATGCACTGACCGCATCTGCACCGACGACATGCAGCCCTGCGATCGGCAAGCCCGTCGCATTGAGCGCGCGGGCGACGGGATCGACGCTGATGCCGGCGAAGCTGCCGAAGCTGCCGGGCACAACCTTGATCGCATAGAAAGGGCCGCTGCCGAGCGGCGCCAAGGTTGGATTCGGCCTCACCGCTGGGTCACCCTGGTGACGGTTGTAGCGGCTGGCTCCACGGCCGAACGCCGGATCCTCTCCGCGATGCGCAGCCGCATCGAACCGGGCAGCCGTTTCGCGCAGGGCCGCAGCGTTTATGCCGCACTGCGCCGCGAGTTCATCAAGGGTGCGGCCACGCACCAGATAGCCTCGCCTGATCCAATGCGCGCGCGGGAATGGCCAAGGGCGGACGAAGCCCAATCCGTAACGGTTGATCGACTTCGCCCCGGCAATCAGCCAGCTTTCCGGTCGTTCGCCCGGCGGTGTCGACGCCAGCAGCGCGGCGACGTAGTCGTGATAGCCATTTGCCTCATTGACGAAACGCCGACCGTTCCGAAGCACGGCGATAATTCCCGGTTTGCCGCGATCGATGATGTGGGGAAAATATCCCGTGGTGCCATCGGCATGCGGGACAAGCGACACCGGACACCACGCCCCTGCCGCCGCCGGGCTTTCATCGAATACTGCGCCGACTGCTTCAGCGAGCCTGGCTCCATCGCCGGCGACATCCGCTGGAGGCAGGCTCCAGTGGGCGCTTCCATCGCCACTATGCGGGAACAGGCGCGCACGACGCTGCTGGTCGTTGCTGATCCCGCCGGTGGCAAGCACGACGCCGCGACGCGCCTTTATCTCGCACATGCCCAATGGCGTCTCGACGATCGCACCGGTTACGCGCCGGCCATCGAACGAGAGGCGGAGCGCCGACGTGTCGGTCCGTATCATGACGCCGGCGTCGCGCGCGGAAAGTGCCAGCCTCGCGACAAGAGCGGCGCCGTTCACAAGGACGCGCGCACGCCTCCTGAGCGCCTGGTCCGCCGCGTGACGCCCGAGACGGCGCGCGACGTGCAACATGCTCGCGGGCCGGCGCGTCGCGCTGAGGAATGCGGCGAGATCTGCGCCTGCCTGGATAGGCAGGCCCCACAGCGAAGTCTCACGCATCGGGGGGCGCAATCTGCGGAGCATGTCGTCCTCGCCGCGCATATCGATACGTTCGGCGATGATCGAACGTCCGCCGCGGCTGGCGCCCGGCAGATCGCCGTAGATATCCGGGATGGTGTTTCCGCCTTCGAATCGGAGGCGGGTGTGCTGCTCGAAGAACGAAACCATCGCCGGCCCGCCGCGAAGCAATGCTTCGACGCGTGGCGCGTCATACCGATTGCCCAACACGGCGCGAAGGTAGGCGCGGGGCGCGACCGCGTCCTCGGCGATCCCGGCGCGGCGCGCGACAGGATTGCCGGGCACCCACATCCAGCCGCCCGACCATGCACTCGCGCCGCCGATCGTCGATGACGTCTCGACGACGACAACGCGGCAACCGCCATGAGCGGCAGCGACTGCCGCCGAGAGGCCGCCCGCGCCCGATCCGATGACGAGAACATCGGTGTCCTCCGCCGCTATCAAGATGCCAGATCCAGAACGCGGCGCGTTGCTTCAAGCGCCCGGGCAGCATGGTCGCGCGGCGAACGGCCGGCTGCCATTGCGGCGGCATCGGGAACTTCGACGCTAACGGGAATGCCGGGCGGCAATGCGCGTAGCAGTGCGGGAAGATCGATTTCGCCATCGCCGGGGTACAGGCGCCCCGCGCGCGCTTCCGCGATCACTTCTGTCATCGCGCCCGGAATCGGACCCGCGATATCGCACAGCTGCACATAGCCGCATCGCGATGTATCGACCGGGATGTCTGCCGGCACGCCGCCCGACCGGGCCAGGTGAAATGCGTCGATCAGAACGCCAGCGTCCGTCCGGCCTGAGGCGGCGCACAACGCGAAGGCGTCGCCGACCGTGGGAACGCTGGTCCAGGGCATAGCCTCGATATGCGGCACGATTCCGTAGTCCGCTGCTGCCTCGCACAGTTCGGCGAAGTGATCGGCCATGCGCGCGCGGTCGGGGTCGTTGCCCGCGACAAGCGCGAAGCGCGCGCCGAAGGCGGCGCCGGTCTCGAGCGCGGGGCGGAACCGATCGATGACGACATCCGGTGTGAGTCGCAGGATTTCGATGTCGAGCACCGCCACGCCGCTCGCGGAGAGCGCCTGCCGGGCCGCACGAAACGCGGTGGAGCCGACAACGAGCGATTCGTGCGGCTCATCCGGAGTGGCCGCGATCACGCGAATGCCGACATGGGAATATCCGGCATCGGCCGCGAGGTCGATCTGCTCATGGCACGAGCAGCCGAGCACCGTAAGAGCGGCAAGCGAAATCTCGCATTCACGAGCGGCTTCCCGCACTTCCAGACTCTCCCGGCGCCGCATGATTGTTTGCGCAGATACAGGCCTATCATCGGGATTTTACGCGCGCCATATCTGCGCAGGCATCTCATTCGAACGATAAATTATGGGATGTGACGACCATGATTTACGTCGGTGTTGCCATAGCGATCGCGGCGACAACAAAAATAACTATCTTAAAACAATTAGATAAGAAATTCGATATGGCGACTCACCCGACGCTGTCGCGACAAAACGCCGCCGGGGTCGAGGGCTCCAATTCGACAAAGTGAATATCGGCTAGCGATTTCAAATTAGCTAGGTTCATGCGCATCCTTAATCAGGAGAGCGAACCAAAGCGGGCGGGGACCCGATGGTAAATTCGGCATTGTCCGATTGGGGAGGAAACGATGAAAGGTGTGCTTCTCGCCGGCACCGCGGCGATCCTGGCAATCACGACCGCCGGCGTCGCCCAGGCGCAGCAAGTGAAAACGGGGATCCCTGAGGCTCCAAGCGAAGGTCCGCAGCCGTCGCCGCAAGCCGCATCGCCGGACGCCGCGACGGCGGATGCCGCAGCCGATCAGTCTGGCGATATCATCGTTACCGCCAACAAGCGGAGCGAGCGCCTGCAGTCCGTGGCCGCTAGCATCACCGCAGTCGATGACGTCGCGCTCGGCGCGCAGGCGATCCTGACGGTCCGTGAGTTTTCGGTGATCTCGCCGACGCTCAACTTCCAGGCGGCAGACGAAGCGCGGCTGTTCAACTTCTCGATCCGCGGCATCGGCACGGAAAGCTTTTCGGTCGGCGTCGAGCCGAGCGTCGCGACGATCATCGATGGCGTCGTCTATACCCGCCCGGGCGCGGCATTCGACGGGCTGGGCGACATCGAGCGGGTCGAGGTTCTCAATGGACCTCAAGGCACGCTGCAAGGAAAGAACGCCTCCGCCGGCGCGGTGAGTATCATTACCAAGCGTCCAAATCGCGAGCGGTTCGAGGGGCGCGCCGAGGTCGGCATCGCAGAGTATAACGAGTACACCGGACAGATTTCGGTGACCGGCCCGATCAACGACAGTCTCGCCTACAGGGCGTTCGGCTATTATCGCACCCGCGATGGCGTGGTGACGAACATCGCGACCGGCAAGAGCGTGAACAATTCCGAAGGCTATGGCTTCCGCGGCAAGCTGGAATTCGAGCCTGCAAACGGCTTCAACCTGCTGTTGACCGGCGATATCACGTACAACAAGGCGGATTGCTGCGCGGAACCGCTGCGTGTCGCCGCGGCGTCTGGCAACGTCACCAGCGCATTTACCAGCACGCCGATCGGGCCGGACAACCGACAGGTCAATCTGAACACTTTGCAGGAAGGGTATCAGAAGAATCGCGGCGTCTCGCTCGAAGGCAATTTTGAGATCGGCACGCACACGCTCACCTCGTTGACGGCCTATCGCAACTATCGCGATTTCGCGATCCGCGACCGCGACGGCACCAATGCGCCGTTCACCGGCGTAACGGCGCAGCAGTTGTTCAACGCAACGGTGCCGGGGATTTCCCAGGCGGACGCCACGGCGCGGCTCGATGCGTTGCTCATCAATCCGCTGAGCTTTGCCTGCCGCAACAATGTGTGCGGCGAAAGCAACAGTCTGGAGAAGAACGACACGTTCTCGCAGGAAGTCCGGCTCACGTCGCCCGGCGGTCAGACGATCGATTATATCCTCGGACTATTCTATTACGACAGCAAGGTCGAACGCGACCTTACGATTGCCGGGGTTCGGTCAAATATCGCCGGCAACGTCGTCTTTCCGACGCCGACTACGGTCACCGTCGCACGCGACACTGCCTATGTGCTCGCGGACATGGTCACGAAAGTCCACACGATCAACAAGGCAGTCTTCGGAAACGTCGATTTCAAGCCGTTCGACGGCCTGACGCTGACCGGCGGTTTCCGCTATCTCAACGAAACGCTGCGTTGGGATCACGACAAGGTCACCGGGCCCAACGGGGATCATATCGGTACGCCCGCCGGCATCAATCGCGATGGCGCAGTGGCGCCAGGCGCAAACCCTGGAACGCCGCAATATGATTTCCAGAGGCGCTATTCGGACAACGAACTGATCGGCAAGCTGGTGGCGAAGTACCAGATTGCTCGAGATATCCTGGTCTATGGTTCCTGGGCGCGTGGCTATAAGGGCCAGGCTGTCGATGCCGACCTGTTCCTGACGGCTGCCGGCTTTGCTGAGAGCCCGGTCGATCCCGAGAAGTCGCGGGCATGGGAGATCGGTCTGAAGTCCCAGTTCTGGGATCGTCGTATCACCGTCAACCTGACCGGCTACGACACAAAATTCACCGGCTACCAGACCACCAGTTCGGGCACCGACGGATCGGGAGCGCCGGTTCTGCGCTCTGCGGGCGAACTGTTCACGAAGGGGATCGAGGGCGACATCTCGATCCGGCCAATCCCCGGCCTCAGCCTCGCGGGCAATTTCCTGTTCGCGGACAATAAGTTTGGCGATCTGTTCATCAACGCCACCACCAATCTGAAGGGTGGCGATCCGTTGAACGCGCCGGAAACGAAATACGGTTTCAGCGGGCAGTATGAATTCGCGGCGGGCGGCTTCGACGTCAGCCTTGCAGGCAATTATTCCTGGACGTCGAAGACGCTGTTCACGAACCTTGCGGACGCCAACAACGAGGCTTCTATCTGGCGACGCCCGTCGTTCGGGGTCGCGAACATGACGCTTGGCGTCACGTCGCCCGATCAGCGATACAAGCTGACGCTGTACGTGAAAAATCTGTTCGACAAGCACTATGTCGATGGGCTGCGGCGCATCTCGGGCTCGGTCGGGGGCGCCGGCGCGGTGGCCCAGTCGCTACCGCGTGACTTCGACCGGTATTTCGGCGGCACCTTCGCCGTGCAGTTCTGACAGCGACGCGGCAAGAAGGAAGAGACTGATGTCGATGCTGACCCCCGTCGTCCAGTCCCGCGACGGGGGCAGTCCGGAAGAGGTGGGGGAAGTCCAGTGGCAACCGCTGCGCGTTGCGGTCGTGGGACTGTGCTTCCTCCTCAATATGCTGGACGGCACCGACCTGTTGATCATGTCGTTCATCGCGCCGCATCTGGCGGCGGACTGGAACATCTCCCCTGAGCGACTGGGCGCCATTTTCAGCGCCAGTCTTGCAGGAATGGCGGTTGGCTGCCTTTTCATTGCACCACTGGCGGATCGCTTCGGCAGGCGCACGATGATTATGGCGGCGCTTGCGCTCGTCGGGGTGGCGATGGTCGCTTCCGGACAAGCGCACGACACCACCCAATTAATGATCGCGCGCTTTTTCGTTGGCATCGGTGTCGGGACGATCGGCGTCTCGATGACCGCGATGGCGTCCGAATATGCGCCGCCGCGTTACGCCGGATTTGCGGTAGGCTTCGTGCAGGCAGGCTGGCCGCTTGGTTCGGTCATTACGGCCTTTGTCGCAGCGTCTCTGATCTCGGATACCGGATGGCAAATCCTGCTGACGGCGATCGGCATTCTGAGCTTCGTGCTGTTGGCCATAGTAGCCATAGCACTTCCCGAATCCCTGACGTTCCTGCAGCGCGTGCAGCCGCGAGGTGCGCTGCCCCGGATCAACCGCCTGCGTAGGCGGCTTGCGCTTGCCCCGTTCGAGACGCTCCCCGAAAAGGCCAATGATGCAGGTCGCCTGAGCGTAACCGCATTATTTGCCGATGGCCGGGCCAAGCAAAGCGCAATCCTGTGGCTGGCGGTCACGTTCGGATACTTCGTCCTGTACTTCGCGATCAGCTGGATTCCCAAGCTTTCGGCACAGGCGGGCCTGCCCGTGCGTGACGCGATCTATGCGGGGGCCACATACAATGTGGGCGCGTTCATCGGCACCTCGGCGATCGGCTGGCTGGCCGTGAGCAACAAGTTGAATCGCGTGACCGCGATCTTTCTCGGGATCGGCGCCTGCGCGATGATCGTCTTTGGGGCGGTGCCGGTGCCCGTGGCGGCAACGCTGTTCGTCGCGATGCTGGTGGGAATGACGGTCGGGGGGGGATTCAACGGCTTCTGGGGACTGGCCGCCTCGCTTTACCCCGCACATATGCGCGGCACCGGAATCGGCTGGGCGCTGGGGGTGGGTCGCATCGGGGCAGTGCTGGGGCCGATCGTTGGGGGCGCGCTTGTCGGCGCGGGGATGTCCAACGCCATCATCTTCTCGATATATGCCGTACCGCTGGTGCTGGCCGCTGCTTTGTGCCTGGGGCTGAGGACTGACGTGACAGAAGTCAATTGACATGAAAACCGCCATTGCCACCGTGTCGATCAGCGGGACGCTTGAAGAAAAGCTTGTCGCGGTGGCGCGCGCCGGCTTCCTGGGCGTCGAAATCTTCGAAAACGACCTTATCACCTTTCCCGGTTCGCCGGCGGATATCCGCGCGATGCTCGCCGATCTCGGCCTGTCCTGTCCGCTGTTCCAGCCGTTCCGCGATTTTGAAGGGATGCCCAGCGAACTGCGCGAGCGTGCGCTTCAGCGCGCGGCACGCAAATTCTCGGTCATGCGCGAACTGGGCACCGACCTCGTGCTGGTGTGTTCAAACTGCTCTCCACTCGCGCTGGGCGATCGTGCGCGGATCATCGACGACTTCGGCGCGCTGGGAGAACTCGCCGCCAAGCATGGCGTCCGCATTGGTTACGAAGCTCTGGCCTGGGGGCGGCACGTCAACGACCACCGCGAGGCCTGGTCGATCGTCCGCGACGTGGATCATCCCAATGTCGGTCTTATCCTCGACAGTTTCCACTCGTTGGCGCGCGGTATCCCATCGGCCAGCATCGGCGACGTGCGCGCAAACAAGCTGTTCTTCGTCCAAGTCGCCGATGCGCCGCGCTTCGATATGGATTTACTGCAGTGGAGCCGTCATTTCCGCACGATGCCCGGTCAGGGCGACCTAGCACTTGAGGAATGGGCCGAGGCGATCTGGCGTACGGGTTACGACGGCTGGTGGTCGCTGGAGATTTTCAACGATCGTTTCCGCGCCGCCAGTGGCCAGCTGGTGGCGCGCGACGGTGCGCGTTCGCTGATCGCGCTGCGCGATACGGTGGCGCGTCGACCGCGGCCCGCAGTGCCGGCGTCGATCGCGCCGCCGGTCGCTCCCTCACACGTCAGCTTCATCGAATTCGCGGTGAGTGAGGATGAAGCCGAACAGCTGCGCAGCCTGATGTCCGCGCTGGGTTTTTGCCTGACTGGACGGCACAAGCGCAAGGCAGTGGAGCGGTGGGCGCAGGGTGCGATCAACCTGATCGTGAACACCGAGCCCGAAGGTTTCGCCCACTCCTTCGACATCATGCACGGAGGCTCGGTTTGCGCAATCGGTCTGGTCGTCGCCGATGTCGCGGCGGTGCTGGATCGCGCAACCGCGCTGGGCATCGACCTTTTTCGTCAGGCGGTGGCTCCCGACGAGCACGCCATGCCCTCGCTGCGCGGCGTGGGCGGCAGCCTGATCTACCTTCTGTCGCCACAGGAAAACGATCAGATCTGGCGCGACGAATTCATCGGCATCGACCGACCAGAGGAGCAGGATTGCGCCAGGCTGATGCGGGTCGATCACATCGCCTACACCATGCATTACGAGGAGTTCCTGTCGTGGGTGCTCTTTTTCGTCGCGCAGTTCGGGATGGAGAAGACGCCGTTGGTGGAGATCAGCGATCCGCTCGGACTCGTGCAGAGCCAGGCGGTCGAGACCGCTGATCGGGCGGTTCGCTTCACGCTGAACGGTTCGAATGCACAGCAGACCCTGTCATCTCGTTTCGTGCAAAACTACTTCGGCGCCGGCGCACAGCACATCGCCTTCGCAACCGACGACATCGTGGCGGCGGCGCGCGCCGCCGACGCCGCCGGGCTTGAACGGCTGCCGATTCCGCAGAATTACTACGACGATCTAATCGCGCGTTTTGCGCTGCCGGACGAACTGGTGGAGACGATGGCCGCGTATCACATCCTCTACGATCGAGACGATCGGGGCGAGTATTTCCAGTTCTACAGCCGCGCCTTTGGCAAGCGCGTATTCTTCGAGGTGGTCGAACGGCGCGGATATGACGGATATGGCGCGGCAAACGCCTCGATCCGGTTGGCCGCGCAGGCGCGCTACAAGGCGATGGCGACATGACCGCGGCGGTTGAGGATCTGTCCGGGGCCGCGCCGATACTGGTCGGGCTGATCGGTCGCGGCATCGGTTCCTCGCGCTCGCCAAGACTCCACCAGGCCGAGGGCGCGGCGCAGGGGCGGCGGATCGCCTACAAGCTGTTCGACTTCGACACACTCGGCTGGGCCGACGAACGCCTCCCCGATCTTTTGCGCGCGCTCGCGACGGCAGGTTTCGCAGGGACGAATGTCACCTTTCCATTCAAACAGGCAGTCATACCGCATCTTGATGCGCTGACCCCGGGAGCGCGGGCAATCGGTGCGGTCAACACGGTCGTATTCCGCGATGGACGCTCAACCGGACACAATACCGACGCGACTGGATTTGCGGCGGGCATCGAGGCGCATGTCGCGGCAGGCGCACGACGTCACGTGCTGCAACTCGGCGCCGGGGGCGCAGGCTCCGCGACGGCCTGGGCAATGCTCGATCTCGGCGTCGAGCGATTGACGATCGCGGACACCGATGCGGAGCGGCGCGACCAGCTTGTTGCGGATTTGCGCGCACGGTTCGGGGAGCGGGTTGCGGGTAGCGAAAAACTCGGCGAGGTTGCGCCGTGCGCGAGCGGAATCGTCAATGCGACACCGATTGGCATGGCAAAGCTGCCGGGGACGCCGATCGACCCGGCGCTGCTGGCGCATCGCCCGTGGGTGTACGACATCATTTATTTCCCGCTGGAAACCGAACTCCTGCGCGACGCCGCGGCGCTTGGTTGCCAGACGATCAACGGCGTGACGATGGTGGTGCATCAGGGCGCGGCCGCATTCGCGCTCTTCAATGACCTTGCTCCCGATATCGATCGGATGACGCGCAGTCTGTTCGAGCCCGGTCGCTAGGCGAACACCATACCATCCATCAGCTTGCGCGCCGTGCGCAGCAAGGCCGCGGAAGTCACCTCGCCATCCTCATCGCGGCCAAGGACGCACGTGAATTCCCCGGTCGGATGCTCGATCGACAGGGCGGGCCGATCGCCGCCCGGCACCGTCGCCAGGCTGGCTGCGACCGAGCCGGGGACAAGACATGCAGTTGCGACACTGACCGCGCCCAGCACGCCGATCGATGCATGCGCGCGATGCGGAATGAAGCTGCGCACCGTAATCGCGCCGCCATGCCTTGGCGGCGCCACGAGCATGATCTTGGGAACCGATTTGTCCGCAACGTCGCCGAGGTTCATGACCGGTCCCGCAGACAGTCGAATCGCCTCGATTCGCGTCTTCACATCAGCGGCATCGTCCAGCGTCTCGCGGTCCTCGTAGCCCGTTGCGCCGACGTCCTTCGCTGCGATCACGATGCAGGGCATGCCGTTGTCGATAAGCGTGCAGGACACTCCCTCGATGACGTCGACCGCCCGTCCGGTGGGAAGCAGTGCGCCGCATGATGAACCCGCCGTGTCACGAAATGCGAGCGCGACCCCCGCGGCGGTTCCGGGCACGCCGTCGATCCGCGCGTCGCCGGCATAGGTCACGCGCCGCTGCGGCGTTGCCACGGTAGCGACGGCGATCTGGCCGGTATTTTCCATGAAGATCGATACGTCGGTTTCGTCGTCGCGCGCCGCCACGATCCCGCGCTCGATCGCGAAGGGGCCGACCCCGGCGAGGATGTTACCGCAGTTCTGCGTATCGGCGACGATCGCGCGATCGACGAAGACCTGCAGAAACAGATAGTCCACATCGACCCCGTCACGCGCCGAGCGGGAGATGACCGCGACCTTCGACGTCAGCGGGTCCGCGCCGCCCATGCCATCGATCTGACGCGCGTCGGGCGACCCCATGACCCGTAGCAGGAAGGCATCGCGCGCGGCCGGATCGGCCGGCAGATCGTCGCGCAGGAAATAGCCGCCCTTGGACGTGCCACCGCGCATCCACATGCAGGCAACGCCATCAGACATAGCGCAGGCCCATCGCCGCCAGCTTGCCGCGCATGTCATAGATGTCGAGCCCCAGTTCTCCTGCAGCCAGCCGCGCGCGCTTCAACGCCTCGTTCGCTTCCCGCGCGCGACCCGTCTCGAGCGTGGCGGCGGCGTCGGTACGGCGCACCACGCATACGCCGTCGTCGTCGGCGACGATCACGTCGCCTGGCTCGATCGCCGCGCCCGCACAGACTATGGGTACGTTGACCGAGCCCAGCGTCGCCTTGACCGTTCCCTGCGCGAACACTGCCGTCGACCAGACCGGGAATCCCATCTCCGTGAGATCCCGTACATCGCGGACGCCAGCGTCGATCACCAGGCCGCGGCAACCGCGCGCCTGTGCTGATGTGGCAAGGAGATCGCCGAAATACCCATCCTCGCAAGGGCTGGTCGGTGCGAGCACAAGGATGTCGCCATCCCGCAACTGTTCGATCGCGACATGCACCATCCAGTTATCGCCGGGCGGCGCCGAGATGGTCACCGCGCTGCCCGCGATGCGCGCGCCGGGGAATATCGGGCGCATTCGCGCTGCGAGCAGTCCAGTGCGGCCTTGCGACTCATGGACCGTTGCAACCCCCAGTCTGGCCAGGCCGTCGACCACAACCCGATCGGCGCGTTCGATCGCCTGGACTACCTTTCCGCTCATCATGCTCTCCTTGCGGGCAAGCGTTGCAGCCGCAACCGTGCGTTACAAAGCGAAACACGCGACACGCGATAAGTTTTTGCTATATGTTTGCAGATGGTGTCGCCGTTCGATCTGAATCTCCGCCATCTCGGCGCTATCCCGGCGATCGTCCGCCTCGGCAACATGAGCGCTGCCGCAGAGGCATCCAATCTGTCTCAGCCGGCGCTGACGCAGGGACTGGCGAAGATCGAGCGCCAGTTGGGAGTGAAGGCCTTCGAGCGCGCGCCCGGCGGCATGATCCCGACCCCGGAGGGGCGGCTGATCGCTGCGCGGGTGGACGCGGCGTTCGGTCATCTGACCCAGGCGACCCGCTACGCCGGCCGGCATCGCCGCGGGTTCAACCGTCCCGAGCGACTGATGACCGCGACCCAGCTTCGCTCCTATCTCGCACTCGCCGATGCCGGCAGCTTCGTTGATGCCGCGCGTGCGACCGGCTGGTCGCAACCGGCGCTCCACCGTGCGGTCCGCGATCTGGAGCAGCTGTTCGCGTCGCCGTTGGTCGAGCGTCGCGGTCGAGGCATCGCGCTGAGTGCCGACGGCCGGGCCGTTGCCCGCGGGATACGTCTTGCCGCGAGTGAACTCGCAGCCGCCATTGCCGAGCTGCGGCCCGATCAAAGCATGACGGGGCGCCTCGTCGTGGGCGCGATGCCGCTTTCACGTGCGTGGCTGCTGCCGCGTGCGATTGCTAAACTTCTCGCCGAGGCGCCGGGAGCGACGATGGCGGTGGTAGAGGGCAGCTGGAGCGAGTTGGTGGAGCCGCTGCGTGATGGCGAGATCGATATCATGATCGGTGCATTGCGAGCCGAGATCCCGGTCGGGCTGGACCAGCAGCCACTGCTGGAGGACAGGCTTGCCGTCCTTGCGCGACACGACCATCCCCTCGCCGCCGCCACCGCGCTGACCCGCGCCGAGCTGGCGCGCTATCCCTGGATCGTCGGGCCGGTCGGATCGCCGATCCGCGCGCACTGGGAGCGCCTGTTCGCAGGCGACAGTCCGCCGCCGCAGCCGGTCGAGTGTGGCTCGGTCATCACTATCCGCGGGGTTCTTGCGCAAAGTGACTGCCTGACCCTGCTTTCGACCGATCAGGTGGCAGTGGAAATCGCCGCAGGCATCCTGAAGCCCCTCACTTTTGCAGATCCTGAGCTGGTGCGCGTGATCGGGCTGACGGCGCGAAGCGATTGGCGTCCGACCGGGTTGCAGCAGCGCCTGATCGAGATTCTGCGCAGGACCGGCGAGGAAGCCACTTCCGGAAATCGGATAGTTGAACAGGCAAAGTGATTTGCCTTGAACTGTCTGCGCTTCCCATAGCGGCGGACATGGAGAGAAGACTTGCCCTGATCGGCTTCGGTGAGGCAGCCGCCGCATTCGCGCCGGGACTGACGGCGTATCTTTCGTCCTATGATCCCAAGATTTTCGATCCCGCTCACGGCGATACGCAGCGCGTGAACATGGAACAGGCTGGCGCGATCGTGGCCAGCACTCCCGCTGACGCCCTTGCGCAGGCCGACGCGGCCCTGTCTCTGGTAACCGCCGATCAGTCGCTTGCCGCTGCCCGTACCACCGCCGGATTGTCACCCGGGGCTTTCTGGTTCGACATGAACAGCGTCGCCCCGGCAACCAAGGCGGAATCCGCAGTCGCGATCGAGCAAGCCGGTGGTCGTTACGTCGACGTAGCCGTGATGGCGCCGGTGCATCCCGCGCGGCTGGGCGTTCCGCTGCTGGTCAGCGGTCCGCATGCGATGGCCGGCGCCGCGCTGCTTCGTGAGTTGGGATTTGCGCACGTCGAGACACTGTCGGCGCCGGTCGGTGCCGCGTCGGCAGTCAAGATGATCCGGTCGATCATGGTGAAGGGCATCGAGGCCCTGTCGGCGGAATGTGCGCGGGCGGCCCATGCTGCCGGGGTGCTCGACACTGTCGTCGCCTCGCTCGATCGCAGCTGGCCTGGCGCCGATTGGGCGCAACGGTTCGACTATAATCTTGAACGAATGCTGCGCCACGGCGAGCGTCGGGCTGCCGAACTCACCGAGGTGGTGGCGACACTCGACGCACTGGGCACACCGTCGGAGATGAGTCGCGCAACTATCGACTGGCAGCGGCGACTTGGCGCGATCGGGACGCCTGTGCCGGACGAATTGAGGGTAAAGCTCGACAGGCTCGCCGCGGACGCGGGGGAGGGTTTCGCGTGATCATCGATTGTCACGGCCATTACACGACCGCGCCCGACGCCCATAATGCTTGGCGGGAAGCCCAGAAATCGGCTTTCAGATCGGGCGGACTGACCCCGGCATATCCCACAATCAGCGACGACGAGATTCGCGAAACGCTGGAGGCAAATCAACTTCGTCTGCTGCGTGAGCGGGGCGCTGACATGACGATCTTTTCACCGCGCGCCTCCGCGATGGCGCCGCACATCGGCGACGAGGCCGTGGCGACTGCCTGGGCGCGTGCGAACAACGACCTGATCGCGCGCTGCGTGGCGCTTTATCCGACCACGTTCGCAGGCGTTTGCATGCTGCCGCAGAGTCCGAAGGCGGACATGGCGGGATCGGTCGCCGAGTTACGTCGCTGCGTCGAGGAACTGGGCTTCATCGGCTGCAACCTCAATCCCGATCCGGGCGGCGGCGCATTTGCACACCCGCCGCTGACCGACCGTTTCTGGTATCCGTTCTACGAGGCACTGGCCGAACTGGACGTGCCCGCCATGATCCACGTGTCAGGCAGCTGCAATCCCGCGATGCACGCGACCGGGGCCTATTACATTGCTGCGGACACGATTGCCTTCATGCAACTGCTTGAAGGGGACCTGTTTGCCGATTTTCCGACACTGCGCTTCATCATACCGCATGGCGGGGGAGCGGTGCCGTATCACTGGGGTCGATATCGCGGGCTTGCCGACATGCTGAAGAAGCCTGCGCTCGACGGGCATCTGATGAACAACATATTCTTCGACACGTGCGTCTATCATCAACCGGGGATCAATCTGCTCGCAGACGTGATCGCGAACAAGAACATCCTGTTCGGCAGCGAAATGGTCGGTGCAGTGCGCGGGATCGATCCGCAGACCGGGCATTATTTCGACGACACCAAACGCTACATCGACGCGCTGCCGATTACCGCGGCAGAGCGGCACGCGATCTTCGAGGGCAATGCGCGCCGCGTGTTTCCACGATTGGATGCCATGCTGAAGGCGGCCGGAAAGTGAACGGTGATTTTGCGATGGATGCGGACTGGCTGCCGTTCGATGCCTCCCCATCGCGACCGCGTTTCACTCCTCCGCCGGGCGCGGTGGACGCGCATTGCCATGTGTTCGGTCCCGGGAACCGTTTTTCATATGCGCCCGAGCGCAAATACACGCCGTGCGACGCCTCCGCCGCTACGCTGTTCGCCCTGCGCAACCGTCTCGGCCTGTCGCGAAATGTCGTGGTACAGGCGACGTGCCACGGCAGCGACAACAGCGCGATGGTCGATGCGCTGATCCAGTCCAGGGGGCGTGCGCGGGGCATCGCCACAGTCGGCGCGAACGTCGGTGACGACGAACTCGCTGCAATGCACGAAGCGGGGGTTCGCGGCGTGCGGTTCAATTATGTGAAACGGCTCGTCGACCCGAAGCCGGACGCCTATTACCGGGACATCATCGACAGGATCGCGCCGCTTGGCTGGCACGTCGTGATCTATTTCGAGGCTGCGGACCTCGACGAGAAGTGGGACTTCTTCACCTCGCTGCAAACGACCGTGGTGGTCGACCATATGGGTCGGCCGGACGTGACCAAATCGCCCGACGGGCCTGAGTTCGCCCGATTCCTTGCGCTCATGGAACGCGACAACGTGTGGTCGAAGGTCACCTGTCCCGAACGGCTGAGCAAGTCGGGTCCGCCGGGATATGACGACTTCGTGCCGTTCGCGCGGGCTGTGGTGGAACGATTTCCGGATCGGGTCCTGTGGGGGACCGACTGGCCGCACCCGAATCTGAACATGGTCGGACATATGCCCGACGACGCATGGCTGGTCGACATGATCCCGCGCGTCGCACCAACCCCGGCTCTGCAGCGCAAGTTGCTCGTCGACAACCCCATGCGGCTCTACTGGCCGGAGGAGGCAGCGTGACCGGTGAAGACGGCGCAAGAATCCGCGACATTCATGCCTATCTGGCAGAGTTCGACGATATTCCCGGCACCCGCGTCTACACCGCGAAACGCGCGCGCAAGGGGTATCACCTCAACCAGTTCGCGATGAGCCTGATGAAGCCAGAGAACCGCATCCGTTTCAAGGCGGACGAGGAAGCGTATCTCGACGACTGGAAGCTGACGCCAGCACAGCGCGCTTCGGTTCTGGCGCGCGACTATAACGCCATGCTGGACGAAGGCGGCAATATCTATTTCATGGCAAAGCTCTTTTCGACCGATGGGCAGAGTTTTCTGCAGGCCGTCGGCACGATGACCGGCATGGAGCCAGCCGACTATCAGGCAATGATGATCGCCGGTGGGCGCAGCCCGGACGGCATGCGGTCGCTGCGCGATCAGGCCGCACTCGCCGCGGTCGCCGATGCAGCGGCGGAAATCACCAACACTCCGGTGCATCGCGAGGAGGAGCGCTGATGGCACGCATCACCGCCGGCATCGCCACCAGTCATATTCCCGCTGTGGGTGCCGCGTTGGACAACGGCAAGACCGGAGACACCTATTGGCAGCCGGTCTTCGCGGGATACGACTGGACACGGCGTTTCGAGGAGGAGGAAAAGCCGGATGTCGTGATACTGGTGTACAACGACCATGCATCGGCGTTCGACATGAAGTTCATTCCGACCTTCGCGATCGGCTGCGGCGAGGAGTTTGCGCCGGCGGATGAGGGTTGGGGCCCGCGCGCCGTACCGGTAGCGCAAGGACACCCGGACCTCGCGTGGCATATCGCGCAAAGCTTGATCCTCGACGAATTCGACATGACGATCATCAACGAAATGGACGTCGATCACGGTCTGACCGTGCCCTTGTCGCTGTTGTTCGGGCAGCCTGATGCATGGCCGGTGAAGGTGATCCCGCTGGCGGTGAACGTCGTCACCTACCCGCCGCCATCGGGCAATCGCTGCTGGTCGCTCGGGGAAGCGATCGCGCGTGCGGTGGCCAGTTTCGACGAGGATCTCAACGTCCAGATCTGGGGCACGGGCGGCATGAGCCATCAGCTTCAGGGGCAGCGCGCGGGGCTCATCAACAAGCCGTGGGATACCGCTTTCCTCGACGCGCTCACCGCCGATCCCGACATGCTGCGCGCCAAGCCACACATAGAATATCTGCGCGAGGCCGGCAGCGAGGGGATCGAGCTGGTCATGTGGCTGATCATGCGCGGCGCGCTCGGCGCGAACGTGCAGGAACTGCACCGCTTCTACCACGTGCCGGCCAGCAACACCGCGGTCGGCCACATCGTCCTGCGTCCGGAGACAACGCCATGAAGATCGCTCTCGCCGGTGCCGGCGCGTTCGGCGAGAAACATCTCGACGCGCTCAGGAACATCGACGGGGTGGACGTCGTCAGCCTGGTCGGTCGTGATATCGAACCGACGCGCGCGGTGGCGCAGAAATACGGCATCGCCCATACGTGCACCGATCTCGCCGAATCTCTGGCGCTCGCCGAAGTCGATGCGGTGATCCTGTGCACCCCGACGCAGATGCACGCCGCACAGGCGATCCAGTGCATGGATGCGGGCAAACATGTCGAAGTCGAGATTCCGCTGGCGGACAGTTGGGCCGACAGCGAAGCCGTGATGCGCAAGCAGCAGGAAACCGGGCTTGTGTGCATGGTCGGACATACCCGCCGGTTCAACCCGAGCCACCAGTACCTGCATGACAAGTTCTCGGCCGGCGACGCGGATCTCCAGCAGATGGACGTCCAGACCTATTTCTTCCGCCGCGAAAACATCAACGCCAAGGGCGAACCGCGCAGCTGGACCGACCATCTGCTGTGGCATCATGCCGCCCATACCGTGGATCTCTTCGCATATCAGGCGGGACCAATCGTGCAGGCGAATGCGATCGAAGGGCCGATCCACCCAAAGCTCGGGATCGCGATGGACATGTCGATCCAGCTGAAAGCGCAGAGCGGCGCGATCTGTACATTGTCGCTGAGCTTCAACAACGATGGGCCGCTCGGCACTGTGTTTCGGTATATCTGTAATACCGGTACATGGATCGCGCGCTACGACGATCTTGTCACCGGACGGGATGAACCGGTTGATCTCAGCGGTGTCGCAGTGTCCGACAACGGAATCGAATTGCAGGATCGCGAATTCTGCGCGGCGATCCGCGAAGGGCGCGAACCCAATGCGTCGGTGGCACAGGTCCTGCCCTGCTACCGCGTGCTTGGACAGTTGCAGGCGCAGCTTGCCATGCAGAGGTGAAGTCGCGGAGGGCGACGCAACCGCGACTACGACGCTACTTAATCCGAGCCTTAAATCTGATGGTGAAGCTATCGTTGGTAGCGAGTTGTCCGACGGGCGTGAACCGGATCGCGCGGACTGCGGGATCGTAGCCGGTCGTAGGTGCCAGTGTGTACGGTCCCTGGTCGGCTGACGCGTATGTTATGCCGCTCCCTGGCAACGTTATGTTCGCTGCGCCGGAAATGGTCGCCGGCAATGTCGTCGAGCCATCGAACGCCAGATTGCGGAAGGTGACGCCCGGTGGCAGGGCGTCCGTCAGCACGATCGTCGATGCATCGACCGGACTGCCGCCCGCGTTGGTGACTGACAGCGAGTAGATGACGTCGCTGCCCGGCAAATTGAATGCGCCGTTGGCGTCTGCGACCGGAGTCGATGTCTTTGTCACCGTCACCGTCGGCATCGGACAGAAGCTGACGCCTTCGATGCCGACGGCCTGTTGCCCCGTCGTGAGTTCTCCGGTCGTCAGTGGCGCGTTGCCATAGCGCAGCGTCACGCTCGTGACCGGCTGCGCGAAGCTTGCGGTGAGGGTGCCGGTGTCCGAATTATTATCGGCAGCACCACTGCCGACCGCTTGCGAGGACGTGACGTTGACCGGCGCGGTGGCGTTGCCGGACGTCACGCTGGAGCTGGTGGCGGTGCGTGGCGCGCTGCCGTTGCCGTTGCCGAACGGCGTGATGAGGGCGGGGACATAGCTGCCCGCCGCGCTGGTGCCCGACACCATCATGATGTCGCGAAACTGGTTCGTGGTGAAGTCGATGTCATGGAACCGGGTCGTGAAATCCCGCACCGGCTGGGCGAAGGTGAAAGTGACCGTCACGACGCGGGTGTTGCCGGCGATATCGGCCGTCCGGCCGCTGAAAATCCCGCCGAGCACGAGATCGAGCTTCGTCGCGTCGGCGCCGGTCACGAGTGCGGATATCGCGGGTAGCGTCGTGCCGTTGACGGTCGTGGACGTCAGGCCGTTCTGCGCCATCACCATCGTAAAGCTGCGCGCGTCTCCGCTGCCGGCGGCGGCGCTGTAGGTGTAAGTCGTGCCATAGGCGAGTGTCGCCGCCGCCTGGCCGGCGAAGGCGAAATTATAGCGGGCCGCGACGTCGCAATCGGCGGCGGCGGGGGCGGCGACCGTGAGCAGGTAGAGAGTGGCAAGCGTGCGGCGGATCATCGGCCCAGTCCAAGGAAGGCGAGACTTTTCTCATCAAAGCCCATTCGCACGGTGGCGAACGCGCCGTTGCGGGTGGCGCGGAAGGCGGCGAAGTCCCGGTCATCGTAGCCGATCAGGTTCCAGCCCACCAACAACTGCATCGAGCGCGCCGGGACCAGCGTCAACGTCGGACCGAACGCGTAGTCGAGCGCGCGCCCGCCATCGCCGGCCCTGACCGAGCCGCCGATCGAGATGTCCCAATGCTCCGCGAGGCCCAGCCGGACGTCGCCGCCGACATAGGCCGACAGGCCCTCGAGCGCGAAACCGTCGATGCGGTCACGCGTCTCGCGCACCGCTAGGGTCAATTGTATCCCCCGCCGCTGGCTGCGGTCGACGGCGACGCGCGAGAAGGGCGACCAGTCGAGCGCCGTGCTGGCGATCAGCCGCCTGCTTGCCGTGTTCGCGGCGACGGTGCCGCTGGCGCGATCGTCGCGAAACTCGACCTTGCCGAGCAGGGCGAGAGCACTGCTAGCCGGGCGCCAGGCTCCCGATATCGCGAAGTCGACCGTTTCCGCCACCGCGCCGGTTGGTCCGGATATCCGTGTCCATGACCCGACCCCGCCGAGTGCCGAGCCGTCGCCCATCTGTCGCAGTCCGGCGACGGTGACGCCGGCACGGTCGCCAAGGTCACCGGCGCGATATTCCAGGCGACCGGTGCCGCTCCACAGGCCGGACCGGTAGGACAGGCCGCCGCTGTAGGCGGTGAAGGTCTCCGTCAGGGCGCCGCCGGCCAGATATCCGCCCGTTGCGACGGGGTGCGCCGGGTTCACGACGCGGTCCGGGTCGATCCCGCCGATCGCGCGATTAGCGTCGATCGTCAGGTCGGCGGTCAGACCGTTGGCGATGGTCAGCGACTGCGACACCCCGATCGCCGCGGACGTACCGGCGTTCGATCGATCGGCAAGCGTGGTCGACAGGCGCGCGCCGCTCCACGGCTCCCACTCCGCGCCGATCCGGGAGGTGCGGGCGTCGATGCCGTCGCCCTTCGCGATTTCGTATGCCCCGACCAGCTTCAGCGACGGCGTCACGCTCAGCCGGGCGCCGAGCACATGGCGCACGGGGAAATCGATGCTCGCGGACGCTCCCAGCGCAATCTGGCTCTGCGCATCCAGTTCCAGGCGGTTGTCGAACAGGTGCCGCGTCGCCCCCGCTTCGAGCAGCGTCGAGGACACTTCGCCGGCAGCGACGCGGTCGGTCGCGTGGACTACGCCGAGCCGAAGGCGGGTGTCGCCGAGGTCGTATTCGGCGCGCGCACGGATCGCGCGGCGGCGGTCGTCGTCGCCGAGCGCATCGTCCTGCCAGGCGCTCACGCTGGCATCCAGGCCGGGTGCGGCCTTCCACCGCGCGTCGATGCCCAGTTTGCGCCGGCCCCGCTCGGCAAAATTCTGCTGGCCGATCCCGAAGCCGGCGTCGGCGCTGCGTGCATAGGCAAGCACATCGATCCGGGCGTCGTGATGTTCGGCCTCGACCAACCACGCGGTATCGATCCCGTTGGCACGGTTCGCGCGGCTGGCGGCGATTTCCGCGCGGACCTCGTTGGCGGCGCCCAGTCGGATCCGGGCGTCGGCGGCGGCGATGTCGGTGACGCGGCTCTCGTCCGCATCGCGGATCGCGGTCGCACCGACGCGCAATGCCCCGCTGCGGCTGGTCCAGCTCGCCCGCACGCCGGCATTGAGACTGCCGTCGCCTCGGTCGTCGGTTTCGTAATCGACGATGACGAACTGCGGGTCGAGGCTCTCGCTGCGGCTGAGCACGGGATGCGCGAAGCTGAGGCTGCCGGTCGCGTAATCGATGTCGTAATCGACGAAGCGCGTGAGCGAGCGGCGCTCGACAATCCGTTCCGAGCGCAGCCGGTCGCGCACCTCGATCGTCACGCGCTCGCTGTTGGCGACGATCGCGCGCGCGGACAGGCGATAGCCGCCGGCAAGGCCGCTGCCCTGGATTTCGTCGCGGCGATGGCGGGTGGGGGTCTTGGCGGCGAACGCGGTAGCGGCGAACCCGCCGGCGCGCAGTTCGGATTTGAAGCCGGTTGCCGCCCGCTGATAGCGTCCGAGCACCGTGTCGCCGAACCCGGCCTCGATATCGCCGAACAGCGCGTAGAACTGGCGCCGTTCGAGCTTGACGTAGAGCCTGGCGGTCGAGGCGGCGTCGGCGCGGCGCTCGCTGCGGTCGCCGTACACGGTGTAATAGGCTTGGGGATCGAACCCGCCGCCCAGCGGCACGTCGCCGCGCCGGCGCGCACTGTCATAGGCAAGCGTCAGCAGCCAGCGGCCGAGGATGCGGCCCTTCGCATAGAGCGCGACGCGTCCGTCGAGGTTCAGCGTGTCGGTGACGGCGCCCCCCGACAGCGGCTCGACGCGCGTGCCGATCCCCGCTTCGGCCAAACCGACGACGGTCCAGGGCCGGTCGCCCGCTTCCATCCAGCCGTCGATCCGCTGGGTGCGGACCGTGTCGCGGTCGCGAAAGATGAAATCGAGCGACAGCGCGCCGCTCGCCGTCGTCGGCGCCAGCGCCAGATAGGCGATGCCGTCATCCCCGACGATCCGCCACGTCGGGCGTGCGCGCTCCAGGCCAGCCAGGGTCCGGGCCTGTTCGGCATCGATCTCCAGCGCAGGGGCGTAAGGAGCGGACAGCACGACCTCTCCGGTCACGCCGGCGTGGACCGGGCGCCCGGCACGGTCGGTGATGCGCACGGCGATGACGGGTTGCGTCACGCCATCGGCGATCAGCCGCGATGCCGATGCCACGAATTCGGCATGCGCCGCCTCTGCGACGAAATGGACGTCGCGGGTGAGCGTTGCGGCCACCGTCCCGTCGGCATTGTGCACGACCGCGACCAGCTTCGTCACGGCACGCTTGAGCGGTATCGCGCGCCACAGGCTTACCGCGAACCCGCCCTGCGGCGCGGTCCGGCTGCCGTCGAACGCCACGGCATCGACGGGCTTGCCGTCGACCGACAGCGCGATCGTCTGGCCCGGCAGATGACGGATCGCGACGCGGACGACGGGCGCACGCGGATTGTGGTCCACCTCCGGGAACAGCCAGGCGATGCTCGGGCCGCCGTCAGCGAACCAGTCGCGCTCGCCGCCCGCCGCCGCCTTGTCGCTGATCGAAGTGGGTACGGCCGGGCGAGCGGTCGCCCGCGCCGCCGACGGATCGATCGCGACCGCGAAGTCGGCGGTGACGATGCCACCGCCACGACCGGAAACAATCCGCGTGTCGGCGTTGTCCGCGGACGCCACCGAGCGGACGCAATCGACGAAGCGCGCGCCTGCCGGCAGCGACGCGGCGTCTGCGCGGACGACGTGGCTGCCCGGCATCGCACCATCGAAATGATAGCGCCCGTCGCGATCGGTGATTGCATAGCTGCCATCCTCCAGCAGCACGCGCACTCCGGCGATCCCGGCGTCGCTGCGCACCCCGGCGCAACCGCCGGCGGTCACCCGGCCCAGGATCGTCAGCCGTGTCGCCAAGCTGGCGCGGACGATGCCGACGCCGACGCTCGCGTATCCGGTGCCTCCGCGGGCATCGACGACGGTCGCGCGATTAACGGCCTGGCCGGCGGGTGCGTCGCCACGAACCTCGAGCGCATAGGTGATCCGACGCGTCAGGCCGGCGCCGAGCGTGCCGAGGGCGAAGCGCAGGGTGCGGCCATCGGCGCCGATCTCGACCAGTCCAGCCGCCGGCGACACGCCGTCGAGACGGATCGATCCGCTGCGCAGCCGCAGTTCGGACGGCGTCCGGTCGGTCAGCACGACCCCGGTCTTGGCATGCGCGCCGTCAGGGTTGGTCACGCTGATCGTGTACAGGATCGCATCGCCCGGCGTGGCGGTGGCGCGCGAGGCGGTCTTGGTGACGGCAATTGCGAGCGGCGGCCGGTCGAGCGGGATGTCGATCCGCACGGGTGCGGGCGACAGCACGGCGAAGGGATCGCCGTACGATCCCTCGCCAACGGCAAACGGCGCGCCGTCCGCGCGACGCAATCCCGCCAGGCTGGCGGGCGTATAGCGGCTGGGCGCCGCGTAAGGCGCAGGGGGCACGACGAGGAGGCGGTAGCGACCCGCCGCGACCAGCGGGAACCGATAGTCGCCGGGCGGCATGCCCACCCCGGTCACGACGGTGGACGGAGCCGGGGTGATGCCGTCATCGGCAAACACGCGCGCCGGTTGCCCGGTCGCGGCATCGACCAAAGACACGCGAACGCCCGAGACCAGGCTGCCGTCCTCGCTGTCGAAGCTCACGCCATACGGATCGACGAGCACTTCGACCGTCGCCGTTGCGATCGGCTTCTGGTTGCCCGACGTCTGGCATTCGATCGCGATTGTGTCGCCCCTGGCCAGCGACAGGATGCAGTCGCCCGCAGCCGGGTGGGGTGGGGATGGCTGCGTCGTGATGGCGCCGATGAATTCGCCGGTGTCGACGCCGCTTTCGCTGACGGTCAGCGTCTCGCGGTCACCGGCGCTTGTCACCAGCACGGCGACGATCGTGTCGACGCGCTTGGGGTCGATGTTGGCGCGCGCCGATAGCAGGCGGAAGATCAACGGCTCGCCGGCATGGACGACGCTGGTCTGCGCGACCGATGCGACGCTGGTGCCTGCCAGGATCGTGACCGGACGCGCTGCACAGACCGAATTGGGAGCCGCAGCGACCTGGCTGCCGCCCGCCGCAACGCGGAAGGTCGTCAGCGTGGCTGTCGCCTCTGCCGCAGGCTCGAGCACGACTTCGTTGGATTGCAGCGTATGGTGAGCGCCGTCATCCCACGCGACGGTCGCGGTATTGACGATGCGCTGCGCCAGCGCCGGCGGCGCAACGGCGGCTGCGACGACGAGCATCAACAGTCGGGTGAACTGCTTCAGGTTGAATGGAAGAAGATGCATGTCGCCGCAGCCGCAAGCCGGCCCGGCAGCGATCGGCAGGAGCCGTCGCCGCCGGGTCGAAGAGGGTCAGTTGACCGTCACGCGGAATACGAGCGTCCGCGCGTCACCGGCGGCCACGGTCGGGATGGTCGCGGTCACCGTATTGGCCGCGAAGCTGCCGCCGCTGGTGCCATCCGCCGCGCAGGTGCCGCCGCTGAGCGTGCCGTTGACGAGATTGCCGAACGAGGATTGATATGTCGTCGCCGCCGGCAGCACGTCGCTCAGCGCGATGTTGGCGGCCGGTGCGGCACCGGCCGCATTGGCAACCGAGATGCAATATTCGACGACGGCGCCCGGGATCATCTTCGGATTGGTCGTCAGATTGACGGGATCGCTGATGACCCGGCTGGTTTTCAGGACGGTCAGCACCGCGCCGAACACGGTATAGTCGTCCCTGGCCGAATGCGCGCCGTCGCGTGCGCCATCGGTGGCACCGGCGGCATCGGCGAACACGGTGTCCATCGCCGCGGTGTTGGCGCCGGTGGTCTGGGTGAGTGCCGCACCCTGGCTGCCCGCGGCTCCGCCCTCACGCCCGGTCGCGGTCAGCGTCACCGCGGCGACATCGCCGTTGACGCGCGCGACGGGGATGTCGGCGACGACGAAGACCGTCTTCGACGCATCGGCGGCCAGTTCGTCGAGGTATGCGATCTGCGCATCCCCGGCATCCCAGCTGCCGTTGCCGTTGGTATCGACGAAGACGCGCACGTTCGTCGCGTCGAAGTTGTCGGTGTTGCTGTGCGCGCCGGCACCGCCCGTCTGCTGAACGGCGGTGAGCGCGAAGTCGAGCGTGGCGTTCGAGCTGTTGGTCACCTGAAACGTCGTGACCGCCGACGCTTGGCCGGGGCTGACGCTGGTGGTCGTCGAACCGACTTCGGCCACCGTCACGGCGACCTTCCGGTCGACGGTGAACGTGTCCGATGCGCTGACCGGCGTCTGGGCGACGCCGCCGACGGTATAGCTGACCTGGACCGTGTTGGTCACGGTCTGCCCGGCGGTCGTGCCGGCCCAGGCGGGCGAGGCGGCGAGCGCGGCGAGCACGAGCGTGGTCGCCGCACCCAGCCGGAGGCGGGTACGTGTCATGTCTGTCATCCTTGTTGTCGCGGTGCGCCGGTTTGATTAGCCGCCGGCGCGAAACGGCCGGGGGTTCAGCGGACGATGCCGCGGTAACTCACGCTTCCGGTCGCACCGGCGGGGACCGACGCGATCGTCCAGCGAAGATGGGTGACGTCGGCGGCCACCGCCGGGCGGCGACCGCCCTTCCCATCCGCCACCGTCTGGCCGGCGAGCGATCCGAACGTCCGACCGCCGTCCACCGACACGCCGACGCCCGCCGATCCATCGCCGCTGAACTGGACCGCGGCGGGCACCGGGTTCGTCACCACGATCCGCTCCGCCGGCGTCGCCTCGCGGTTCTGCACCCGCGTGGTGAACACCAGTCGATCGCCGGGCAGCACGACGTCGGCGGGCTTCAGCACGACGCTGGACTTGCCATTGGCTACCACGGTCTTCTCGACCATCACTGAACTGGTCAGCACGACGGCCTGTTGTGCTGGTGCCGGCGCGGCGGCGACGGTGAGCAGGGGAATGACGGTACCCAGAAGGGAAATGCGCTTCATCATCGTGTTCCTCAGTTGACCTTGACCTTGAAAGTAACGGTGCGCGCCGCACCCGCGGCGGCGGTGCCGATCGCCACCTCGATGCCCGCGGCGGAGGCGGTGCCGGCGTCGCCGTCCGCGTCATCGCTGAGGCTTGCGCCCTCCAGCGTCAGGCTGGCGGGAACATAGGTCGTCCCGCCGGGGATGGCGTCGAGGACGCGCAGCCCGCTGACCGTTCCGGCGCCGCTGACCGCCGCCGTCAGGCGATAGGTGACGACTGCGCCGGGCACGACGCGCTGGCCGCCGTAGGGATCGCTGACCACGGCCGACTTGGTGAAGGCGACGCTGGCCCGTCGCACGAGCAGCGCCGAGGCTGCCTGTGCCGTCGCCGTGGTTGCGCCGACGATCGCATCGCCGCCGCCCGTGCCTTGTCCGGCGAACACAGTACCCGGGCTTCCCGAGCCGGTGGCGGCGGTCGCGGTGAGCCCGACGAGGCCGCGGGCTCCGTCCGGCAGGTCCACGCCGACTCCGGCGATGACGAAGACCGTGATCGACGCATCGGGATTGAGCACGGGGCTGAAGGCGCCGGGGGCCACGATGGCGTCGATGCCGACGTCATACAGCCCGTTGCCGTTGGTATCGATCGCGACCGCGGCGATCGTCGGGTCGAAGTCGTCACCGCCGAGCGTACCCGTGCCGAGCAGTTTGAACGCTTCCTGCCCGTTACCGGAATTGGTGACGGTGAAAGTGATGATCTGGTTGGACGCCCCGACGTTGACGATCGCGTCGCCCGATGCCCGCGCGGCCACGGCCACGTCGAGCACCTCGTCGACGCGCAGCGATACCGTGTTCGATGTCAGCGTGGTGGCCGTGCCGCCTTCGGTGAAGGTGGCCGTTGCGGTGTTGTTGATGACGGTGCCGGCATGCACGCCTTCGGCTCGCGCCGGCGTCGCCGCAACCAGCGCCAGCGCGGCAACGCCAGCGAGGGCGCAGACCTTTGTTTGGCGAGGCAAGCCATGGGCTTGGCAGGGGAAGTGCGTGTCCATGACCTGGACGAAACGCCACGTCGGTTAATGCGATCTTTCCAACGATCCAGGGTCAATCCAAAGGATGATGCGGGGCGAGCGGCGGCATCATCCTTTCAGTTGAATCGGTGCCGCGCGCTGGGATAAGGCGCGGAACGAACGGTCGCGTCCGCTAAGGCACAGATCGGTCGCAGCGGGAGATTCGACGGTGCGCTATGTTTTGATCGCCGACGATCATCCGATGGTATCGACCGCCATGAAAATGGCGGTCAACGCCGTCGATCCCGCGGTGATGGTGGAAACCGCATCGACCCTGGGCGAGGCCGAACAGCGGCTACGCGCCCGGCGCTTTGACCTGCTGCTGCTCGACCTGCTGCTGCCCGACGTGCAGGGGTTTGCCGGCCTCGCTGTCGCGCGCGCACTCGCACCGACGACGCCGATCGCGATCGTGTCGAGCCATGACGACGAGGCCACGGTGCGGCAGGCGGCGCGCCTGGGCGCCCGCGGCTTCATCAGCAAGGCAGCGCCGGTCGATGACATGATGGCGGCGCTGCGCGTGCTGCTGGACGGGGGACAGTGGCTGCCCGACGGCGCAACCGTCCCCGATGCGCAGGCGGGACCGTCCGCCGCCGACCGCATCGGCGAGCTGTCGGTCGCGCAGTTGCGGGTGCTGCGGGGCACGGCAAGCGGACGCCAGAACAAGCAGATCGCGTTCGACCTGGGGATCAGCGAACCCACCGTGAAATCCCATCTCTCCGCGATATTCAAGAAGCTCGGGGTGACCAATCGCACTCAGGCTGTCCTGGCCCTGCGTTCGCTCGACGGAGATGCGGCCGCTCCCGACGAAGCGATCGAAACAGAATGATTTCAATACGATAATCATCCGAACGGATGATGGCGCAAATCGCAATAGTTGGCGCATAGACGTCCCCGCGTCCCATGCCACAGCCCCCTGTGGCATGGCCGGCCAGCGGTCGTGACGTTTGTGGCGGGGACGATCAAACCCCGATCGTCCCCGCCGCAGTGGATGCGGGGGAAGCGGCGGGGGTGCACATGCTGGGAATCGCAGCCGATCTGTTCTTCGCGACCTGCGGGCTGCTCGGCGTGCACGTGATCGGCAGTGCGCTCGTCGCTGTCAGCAAGCGATAGCCGGCTTCCCCATCAGTTTCTTGGGTTCCACCAAGCTGCTAGATTGGCGGCGGCGTGGAATGCCTTTGATGGAATGGTTTCGATTTGGCGACCTTGGCAGCATCTCATGAATCCGGTCACGCCGTAAATGATCGGGGTGTGCCCCAGTTGCTTCGCGGCGTGGTCGCGGCAGTGGTGTGCGTCGCCCTGACGTCTGGCTTGGGCGTCTGGCTCTCCGGCGAAGCTGAAAGTGTCGCGCCACTCTGGCTCGCCAATGCCGCGGCGCTTGCCATCATCCTGCGTTCGGATCGCCGGTGTCGTACCGCACTGCTGCTGACCACCGGCGCAGCGTTGATCGCCGTCAATCTGGTCGGCGGGTTCACTCCGTTGCTCTCCGTCGCGCTTGCTGCCTTGAACATTGTCGAAATCGTCGTCGGATTGGCCGTGATCCACAAGTTCGTGGATGCCGGGAGGAGCTTTGCCACCCGCCACAATCTGATGATCCTGATCCTGGCGACGGCATTGTGCGGCCCCGCCGTCAGCGGTGCGCTTGCCGCAGGCATCCTGTCCGTCCTGGCGGGCGCAAATCCGCTCGTCACCGGATCACGATGGTTTCTGGCCGATGCCGTCGGCATGATCGTCCTGTTGCCGTTCCTGATGACGATCGGTCGGCGCGACATGACGCGCCTGCGTCAGCCACGGACGATAGCAGCGGTCGCGGCGGCGATGGTGGTGACCGCCGGCATCACCGCAGGCGTCTTCCTTCAACCGACCTACCCGATCATTTTCCTGATCCCGCCGACCCTCGCGTTCGCGGCGTTCCGGTTGCGCTTCGCCGGCACGGCGCTGGCGGTTCTGGCCGTCGCGATCGTCGCGGTGCCGCTGACTGCAGAGGGATATGGCCCGATCGCGCATGCGCTTCCCGCGCTGAGCGATCGCATCCTGCTGTTACAGTTGTTCCTGTCGGTAGCCGTGCTGTCGGCGCTCCCGATCGCGGCGTCGCTCGCCGAACGCGCGCGTCTGGCGGCCAACCTGCTCGTCAGCGAGGACCGGTTTCGCCGGATCGCGGAAGCCACGCCGATCGGCATCGTGAAGACCGATGGCGCGGGACGCATCACCTACGCCAATCCGCTGTGGTACGAACTGACGGCAATGGCCGCGACCGACGATGGACGATGGCTGTGCGCACGCACGGGGGAGCAAGGGGCCGAGATCGAGCGCAAATGGCGTCTGGCGGCGCGATTGAAGAGTGCGTTTTCGTTCGATCGCATCACCGATGGCGATGGTCCGGGCGGTCGCCGATCGGTGAATGTCACCTTGTCGCCCGAAATCGCGGATGGCGACGTCGTGGGATGGTCGGGCGCGGCCGTCGATGTGACCGCGATGTACCGCGCGCAGGAAGCGACCGCGGAGAGCGAACGCCGCTATCGCCTGCTGGCCGAGAATTCGAGCGACATGATCGTCAGGATCGGGCTCGACGGCGTTCGGCGCTATGTGTCGCCGGCCTCGCGGACGATCCTCGGATTCGAGCCGGAGGACATGATGGGCGACGGCCCCATGCGGCAGATACACATCGAGGATCGTGCGCGAGTCGAACGCACCTGTCGCTCACTCCTCTTCGGTGCGGAGGCGCCGGTCTGCGCCTATCGCCAGCGCCACCGCGACGGTCATTATGTGTGGCTGGAGGCGATCTATCGGCTGGTTTTGGATCCCGAAAGCAACGCGCCCGCCGAATTCATCGCGACCGTCCGGGACATCGGCAAGCGGCACGAGGCGGAGCTTGCCGCCACCCACGCGACGGCAAGCCGGGAAGAAAGCCTCCGGCTCCTCAAGATGGCGGAGAGCATGAGCGGCGTCGGCCACTGGCGCCTCGATACCGCGACGGAAGCCTTGTTCTGGTCGGACGAGGTCTATCACATCCACGGTCGCGACCCGGGCGTTCCGCCGGTGCTGGCCGAGGGGATCGACGCCTATCATCCCGACGATCGCGCGATGGTCAGCGACCATATCGACCGCGCGCTTCGCGAGGGCACGCACTGGCGGTTCCAGGCGCGGATCGTGCGGCCGGACGGTGATATCCGGCATGTGGTCGCGCACGGTCAGGCCGAACGCAGCCCGGACGGACCGGTCATCGGCCTGTTCGGCGTCTTCCAGGACATCACCGACCGCGTCGTTGCCGAGCAGCAACTGATCGCCGCGCGCGACGAGGCCCACGCCGCCGCCGATGCAAAGAGCGCGTTCCTGGCGACGATGAGCCACGAAATCCGCACGCCGATGACGGGCGTGCTGGGCATGATCGAATTGCTGCGGTCTGACCCCGACATCACGCACCGCGACCGCTATTTCGATAGCCTCGAGCGATCGGCGTCGATGCTGATGACCGTACTCGACGATGTGCTCGATTTCTCGAAGCTCGAAAGCCGCAATCTCGTTCTCGAATCGATCGACTTCGATCTGCACGAACTGGTCTCGACGGTCGTGCAGCTGTTCCAGAACGCCGCGTCCCAGAAGGGGCTTCTGCTCGAAATGACGGGGCTCGACGAACCCTTGTGGTTGCGCGGCGATCCTGTCCGATTCCAGCAGATCCTGTCGAACCTGGTCAGCAACGCCGTCAAGTTCACGCAGGACGGCACGGTCCGGATCGCGGTAGAGGCCGAGCCCGTCGGCCGCCGCCGCCGCTTGCGCATCGCCGTCGTGGATACCGGGATCGGTATCGCGCCTGCGGATCAGGAGCGGCTGTTCCGGCCCTTCGTCCAGGCGGATGCTTCGACCACCCGGCGGTTCGGCGGCACCGGGCTCGGGCTGGCGATCACGCGCCACCTGGTCGAAGCGATGCATGGCGAGATCGGCATCGAGAGCGCCTTGGGCCAGGGTTCGACCTTCTGGCTCGAAGCGACGCTGCCCCTTGGAACACCGACGGCAGAGCGACCGGCGATGCGGGCCGTCCGAGCGACGTCCGAACAGCTGCGCATCCTTGTGGCCGAAGACAATCCCATCAATCAGGCGCTTATCTCGGCGCTGCTTGCGCGCGACTCGCACGATGTGACCTGTGTCTCGAATGGCGCGCTGGCGACCGAAGCGGCGATGGCGCGCCGCTACGACCTGATCCTGATGGATATGCAGATGCCGGTGATGGACGGCATTGCCGCAACCCTCGCCATTCGCGCCAGTCACGGTCCCTGCGCCGATGTGCCGATCGTCGCGCTGACCGCCGATGCGAGCGCGGAACGGCGCGACATCTATCGCGACATCGGTCTGACCGATTTCCTGACCAAGCCGATCGATATGCAACTGCTGTCGACTCTATTGGGTTCGATCGCGTCCAGCGCAGTCCCGGACGGGGCGAGCGAGCCGCCACGCCTTGGGGTCGCGATTCTCGACGACACGGTGCTCGAACGGCTGGAGGCCAATCTCGGTCGGGCGAACGCGCGTCAGCTGCTCGACATGCTGTGCGTCGAGGCCCGCGATCGTCCGCGCCGGATCATCGATCTGATAACGCTCGGGGACCGGGCCACAGCGCAGATGGAAGCACACGGCCTGCGCGGCGCCGCCGCCGGCGTCGGTGCGCTGGGCCTTGCCCACGCCGCCGAAAGCATCGAGCGTGCGCTGGATGATGGTGCCCCCAGCCAAGGCGTAATTCAGGCATTGCTGGATGCATCGCGCAGGACGCTCATAGCCCTTGATACTCGCACGAAGAGGCGCGCCTAGGTCTAAGCTCGGCACGCTGGAGGCGGGCCACCAAAGCTGTTGAGGAAATCTATTTCCGCCTTGGTGCTCGCTCCGGGCCGAGCGGCCCTCCGAACGCTTGATACAGCGCGACCGCATTCTGCAACTGCTCCGCCTCGAGCCGGATCAGGGTCTGGTCGATCCCTAGCAACGCACGCTGCGCATCGACCTGTTCGATGTAGGGCGAGTATCCGGCCTGATAGCGGTTGGTCGCGTGTCGCAGGGCGTCGGCCACAGCGACACGCTGGCGCTCGAGCGATCGGCGCTGCTCCTGCTGACCCACGCTCAGGGCAAGTCGATCCTCTACCTCGCGAAAGGCATTGAGCGCGACGCCGCGGTAGGCCCAGGCCGCCTGGTCGCGCTGCATTGTCGCTGTGTCCAGCTGAGCGGTCAGCCGCCCGCCCTGGAATATCGGCGCCAGCACGCTCGCCCCGATCGACCACACCGTGATCGGATCGGCCAGCAGGTCGGACAGGGCGACGCCCGTCGTGGCACCGAGGTTGATCGATGGCAGGAACTGCGCCCGCGCCGCCCGCATCTGCGCGTCGGCCGCGGCGATCCGGTACTCGGCGGCGGCAACGTCGGGGCGGCGTCGCAGCAGGTCGGACGGCAGGACGGCGGGCACCGGCGGCAGCGCCAGGCGCCCGAGCGTCCCGCGCGGGCGGATCGCGCCCGGCAGCCGACCGGTCAGGATGGCGAGCGCATTTTCCTGCCGCGCGATCTGCGCGGTGAGCGCCGGGATGAGCTGGGCGGTCGCCTCATATTCCGCCTCCGCCTGACGCTGCTCGAGCTGCGAGGTATAGCCTACCCGCGCACGATCGCGGGCGAACTTGCGCGCCTGTTCGCGGGAACGCAGCGTCTGCTGCAGCACCACGGAGCGGGCGTCGAGCCCCAACAGTGCGATATATCCGCTCGCCGCCGCCGCCGTCACCGACAGCGCCGCACCGTCGCGCTCGGCGAGGCGCGTGGCCGTGCCCGCCTTCGCCGCATCGAGCCGCGCGCGGTTCTTGCCGAACAGGTCGACTTCGTAGGCGGCGCGGAAGGCCGGTTGCGCCACCAGCGATTCCTGCGGCCTGCCGAACGGCGACACCTCGCGACGATACGCGCCATCCGCGCCTGCCGACAGGCTGGGCAGCAGCAGCGCGCGCGACCCGGCTTCGGTCGCCCGTGCCTCCTCGACCCGCGCGATTGCCACCCGCACGTCGGGATTGTTGCGACGCGCATCGTCGACCAGTTGCGCCAGCGTCGGGTCGCCGAACGATTCCCACCACCGCGCATCGACCTGCCCTGCGCTCGCGACGCCGGTGCGCCATTCGAGCGGCGGCTGGACCGCCGTTTCTGGCGGTGCCGCACGCATGGCCGGCACGCATCCGGCGAGCGCCAGTGCGGCTAGGGTCGCGGCGGGGACCGGGCGGCGCGCGTCGATTATGGCCGCGTGGCGACGGTTGCGACGACCGACATGCCCGGCCCGAGGCGCTTGACCGCCGCCTGGCCGCGGTCGATGGCGATCCGCACGGCGATGCGCTGCGGCACCTTCACGAAATTACCGGCACCCGTGTCGGGCTTCACGATACTGAATTCGCTGCTCGCGGCGGGCGCGATGCTTTCGACCCGCCCGGTCAGCTCCAGCCCGCCAAGCGCATCAACCTTCAGGCGCGCGCGCTGCCCGACCGTCATGTCCGCAGTCTGCGCTTCCTTGAAGTTGGCCACGACCCACAAAGTGTCGGGGACGATCGCCATCAGCTGCGTGCCGGCGCTCACCAGCTGGCCTTCGCGCGCGGCGATCTCTCCCAGTCGGCCGGCGCGCGGCGCGCGGATTTCGGTGCGCGACAATTCGAACTGGGCGAGGCCGGTTGCCGCCTTGGCACCGGCGACCTGCGCTTCCAGCGCGCCGCGCCCGACCTGCACCGTGCGGACCTGCTGGACCGCGATCTCGCGCTGGGCCTGTGCCTGGCGCACGCCGGCCTGCGCCTGCCCGAGCGCGGCGCGAGCCTGGTCGCGCTCGCGCAGGCTGATCGACCCCAGCCGCGCCAGTTCGTCGATCCGCACCATGTCGGCCTGCGCCTTGCGCAGGTTCGCGCGCGCGCTGTCCACCGCGGCGTCCTGCAGGGCGATCTGTGCCTGCGCCGATCGCAGGCTCTGCTGGCTGTTGGCCAGGCTTGCCTGCTGCGCCAGCGCGGCGGCATCGCCCTGCTGCACTTTCTGCTGATAGGGCGTGGGGTCGATCCGTGCGAGCAGGTCACCCTTGCGCACCATCTGGAAATCGGTGACCGGCACGGCGACCAGATAGCCCGACACCTGCGGGCTGATTACGGTCGTGCGTCCGCGGACATAGGCGTTGTTGGTGGTCTCGCTCCCGCCCCCGAACGGCGGCAGGCCCCACGCCGCCAGCGCAACCAGCACCGCAGCGACAAGGATCGTCACGCCGATGACGATCTGCGCGCGGGAGCGCTGCGGCGACCAGCCACGCGCCCGCTCGGGCACCGGTTCGTCCACCGCATCGGTCGCCGGCACCGTGGGCGCCTGCCCGCTGGCTGCGGGGATCGGCGCATGGTGCGGTCGCGATGCGGGCTGGATGGCTTCGTCGGTCATTGCGGCGTCCTTGTGAGCCGGCTCTGAAGCAGCGCCAGCTCCTTCGCGAGGGGGTTGCGCCCTTGGATGCGGTTGATCGCCCATGGCACGAGCACGGCGACGAAGGCGAGCGAGGCCAGGGTGCCGACGAGGAAGAAGACATCGTTGAACGCGAGCACCGCCGCCTGGCGCCCGATCTCCTGCGTGACGCTGGCGGAGGCGGACTGCTGTTGCAGGGCCGGGTCGATCTGGACCGGCGCCACCCGGCGCGCGGCATTGGCGAGCGCCCCGGCGAGCGGCTGGTTGCTGAGCGTCAGCGTCTGCCCGGCATCGATCAGGTGCGTCTTCAGCCGTATCGTGTGGAACGCCGACAGCGCGGCGGTCCCGGCAAGTCCGCCCAGCGACTGCGACAGCGAGAACATCGCAATGAAGCTCACGACCCGGTGCGTGCCCGCCGCCAGCGCGCGCAGCATCCCCTCCATCATCACCGGCCCCACCGCGAACACCGCGGCAAAGGCTATCGCGCCCTGTGTCCAGAACAGGTCTTGCGGGCGCGTCATGACACCGGTTCGCGTGTCGGCAAAGGCGGCGACGGCGATGATGAGGATGGCGACCAGCACGGGGCGCACCAGATCGCGCGGGTCGAGGCGCAGCACCGACACGACGATCCCGGCGACGGTCGCCCCGGTCAGCACCCAGAGATACCCCGTCAGCTGATCCGCTCCATAGCCGAGCGACGACAGCAGCCCGGTCGCGCCGAAGCCCTGTTCGGCGACAAGCACCCGGACGCTTGCCGCGACCAGCGCCAGCGCCAGCAGGTTGCGGCTGGACAGCCACCTGAGGTCGAGCATGGGGCTGGCGCGGTTCAGCTCGATCATCGCGCACGCGCCAAGGCTCAGGATCGCGAGCGCCAGCGCCTGGCCCAGCCACGGCGTGTCCCACCACTGGATGCGTCCCTGGACCAGGAAGGCGCACAGCCCGGTCACCCCGATCAGGAACAGCGCGAAGCTGACGATGTCGAGCGGCTCGAACGTCTTCTGGCGGATGCCGGGGGGCAGGCGCAGCAGGAACACCGATCCCAGCGCCAGCAGCGACAGGCCGAACTGGAACAGCAGGATCCGGTCGAGCTGCCCGTCGATCAGCAACGCGGGCGACAGCGCGCGCGCGAGCGGGAAGGCGACCTGCGACAGGCCGACCGACAGCACGATCGCCGCGAGGCGCATCTTCGCCGGCAAGCCCTGCATCAGGTAATAGAGCGACAGCGCCGACAGCCCGCTCGCGACGATCCCCGCGATCGCGCGCGCCGTCAACTCGACGCCAAGGCCGGGCTGGAGCAACTGAACCAGATTGGCCGCGACCAGTCCCGCCATCGCCCAGCGCGCGAACGGCTGGATGCCCCATTCCTGACGGACGCGGAACAGCAGCATGCTCATGCAGGCGTAAGTCGAATAGAAGGCAACCGTCAGCCAGCCGGCGTCGACCGGCGTCAGGTCCAGCGTCGCTTGCAGAGCGGCCGTATTGGCGAGCAGGAAACCATTCTGCGCGCCGCCGACCAGGCCCAGCAGCACGCCGATCGCCAGATACGCGGTCTTGCGCGCGCTCGGGTGGTCCGGGTTCGCGGGCGAACCTGGCAGCAGGGGAAGCTCATGCGCCTGGAAACGATAGCCGCTGCGCGCATCGACGAACGCGGCTGGACCAGCGTCTGTCCGACCCGGAACTGGTTCATCGGCGGGCATCGGCGGTTCGTTTCCCTGTTGCGCGGTACCCCGGTTCGATGGCCCGCGCGCGCTCTGTCATAGGCGCGAAACCGCCGCGATTGGAGCGCAAAACGCGGAGTAGCCGGGCGTCGGTAGCGCGCGGCGCGAAGCGTTTCGGAGTGCTCGTGTTGTCCGCTTCGGCGGTAAACGGCCGTCAGGCTCGGAACTGTCTGAAAACATCTGACAAGCCGGCCTGCTCACCCTGGCGTCTCAGTGTCCGGACCGCATCCTCGATGTCGATATCGAAGTCGGCGACGGCGCTGTCCTGCTCGCGAAATGTTCCGCCCAGGCTGCGCACCAGCGCCATCGCCGCCCGGTTCTCGGCAAGGACATGGACGATCAGCCGCTCAAGGCCCTCGCGCCGACAATCCATCAGCAAGACCGCGGTCAGCATCCTCGCCAGGCCGCGACCATGATATTCATCGAGTACCGTCACCGAAAATTCCGCGTCGGTCGGTACATGGTCATCGCGAAACGCATGCACGACGCCAAGCGCCGGCATGTCCGCCACATCGGTGCGCAAGGCTCCCCAGGCGATATGATCGTGATCGTCGACGCTGATAAGGCGATCGATCACCGCCGGGGGCGGCTCCCGCATGCCCGAGAAGAACCGGAAATAGCGCGATTGGGGCGTCAGCAACGCAATACCGGCCCTCAGGCGCTGCTCGTCCTTGCGGCGGACCCGGCGGATGCAGACGGGCGTGCCGTCCGTCAGGCAGCTATGGATCACCGTCATGCGCCATGGGTCCCATGAGGATGACCATTATATGATGGCGGCGCAGATTTTCGACAGGGGTGCCGGTACGCGCCGACGGTATCCAAGGACATGATTGACGATGGCGTATGACAAGTTCGTCGCGGATGGTCACATCGGCGAATTCGGCTGGCCCCGTGGGGGAGCGTTGCTCGGGCAGGCTGCATTTCGCCAGCGCGGATCGCGACGTCGATGGCAACGTCGGACTCTCTCGAGAAAACTTGGTCCGATCGGTTATGGCATTTCCAGATCATCGCTTGGGTCACCGGCTGCCCAAATTCCGGCGGCAGGTGTTGATCTCCGATCTGCCGGTCCTTGATCGACAGATCCTCACTGCACTCAGCATTTGAAAGCGAGCCCCAGCAGATGGCTGGGAGGGCGTGAGTTCGCGACGGCGGATTCGCGCATCTTGGCTAGTCGCCACGACCGCGCCCCGGCTGTGACCCGGCTCCCACCCGCTACAGGAAATTATACGGGTCGACGTCCACCGCCACGCGCACCTTGGCCGACCATTCGAGGCCGCCGAGCCAGTCGCGGATCACGTCCTGCACGTCCAGGCTGCGTGCGGCGTGGACCAGCAGGCGGAAGCGGTGGCGACCGCGCAGCATTGCGAGCGGTGCCGGGGCGGGGCCGAACACCGCCATGCCTTCTACCTCCGGCACCGCGCGGGCGATCATGCGCGCGGCGGTGTCGGCCTCACCCTTGTCCTCGCTCGACACGATGATCGCGGCGAAGCGCCCGAACGGCGGCGCGTCGGCGTCGCGACGGCTTTCGGTCTCGGCGGCGTAGAACGCCTCGGCATCGCCCGAGACGAGCGCCTCCATCACGCGCGCGCCGGGCGCATGGGTCTGGATCAGGACATGGCCGGGCTTGGTGCCGCGGCCCGCGCGCCCCGCGACCTGCATGATCTGCTGGAACGTGCGCTCCGCCGCGCGCAGGTCGCCGCCCTCGAGCCCCAGATCGGCGTCGATCACCCCGACGAGCGTCAGGTTGGGGAAATGATAGCCCTTGGTAACGAGCTGGGTGCCGACGACGATGTCGATCGCGCCCGCCTCCATCCGCGCGACGAATTCGGCGGCCTTGGCGGGTGACCAGATGGTGTCGCTGGTGACGATCGCGGTCTTCGCCTCGGGCCAGAGCGCCGCGACCTCGTCGGCGATTCGCTCGACGCCGGGGCCGCAGGCGACGAGGCTCTCCTCCTCCTTGCACTCCGGGCACAGACGCGGCGTCGGGATCGCGTGGCCGCAGTGGTGGCAGGACAGGCGGTTGATGAGGCGGTGCTCGACCATCCACGCGGTGCAATTCGGGCACTGAAACCGGTGCCCGCAGGTGCGGCACAGCGTCAGCGGCGCGTATCCGCGGCGGTTGAGGAACAGCAGCACCTGTTCGCCGCGCGCCAGCGTCGCGTCGATCGCGGTTACCAGCTTCGGCGCGATCCAGCGCCCGCGCTCCGGCGGCTCGGCGAGCAGGTCGATCGCCTCGATCGCGGGCATCTGTGCGGGGCCATAGCGTCCCGGCAGCTTCAATTCGCGGTAACGCCCCGCCTCGACCTGCGCGCGTGTCTCGATCGCCGGGGTGGCGGACGCGAGCACCACCGGGCACCCTTCGAACCGCCCGCGCATCACCGCCACGTCGCGGGCGTGATAGTGGACGCCGTCCTCCTGCTTGAACGACGTTTCGTGCGCCTCGTCGACGACGATCATCCCGAGCTTTTTATACGGCAGGAACAGCGCCGATCGCGCGCCGACCGTCACCTTGGCCTGGCCGCTCGCGATCTGGCGCCATGCGCGGCGGCGCTGCGACTGGCGCAGGCCGGAGTGCCACGCCACCGGCTCCACCCCGAAGCGCGCGGTGAAGCGCTTCAGGAACGGCTCGGTCAGCGCGATCTCGGGCAGCAGGATCAGCGATTGCTCGCCGCGGCGGATCGCCTCTGCCACCCCCTCCAGATACACTTCGGTCTTGCCCGAGCCGGTGACCCCGTCGAGCAGGAACGGCTCGAACGCGCCCGCCGCCACCGCGCCCTGGAGGATGCCGGCGGCATAGGCCTGGTCGGTGGACAATTCGGGCGGGGCATGATCGGGATCGGGCTCGGGAAAGGGCGAGTCGAGATCCACCTCGACCCCTTCGATCGCACCCGTCTTTACCAGCCCGCGGATCACCGCGTCGCTGACGCCGGCGATCGTCGCCAGCTCGCGCACCAGCCCCTGGCGATCGCCGATCCGCTCCAGCGCCTGTTCGCGCTGCGGCGTCATCCGCGGCGGCACCGCACCCGTGGCGCGGTATTCCACGACCAGCTTCTGTCCCTCGAGCGCCGAGGACGACGGCATCGTCATGCGCAGCACGGCGGCGAGCGGGCTGAGGTAATAGTCCGCGGTCCATTCGACGAGCCGCCGGAGCGGCGCGGGGATCGGCGGCACGTCGGCGACGCCGAGCAGGTTGCGTAGCCGGTTGTCGCCGACATGCTCGGATTTCAGCCGATCTTCCTCCCACACCACGCCGAGCAGCTGGCGCGGGCCCAGCGGGGCGACGACGATCGAGCCGGGCTCGACCGCCATGCCGTGGGGCACGCGGTAATCGAGGGGGCCGAGCGCGGAATTCATCACGATGACGCGGGCGCGGGAGGACATGGACGTCCATATCGGGGTTCGCGCGGGGCGGGGAAAGGGGCTTTGCACCCCTCGCGCGCCGTCATGCCCGAGGCTAAAGTCGTGGCATGATCGTGACCCGTACCGAGCGGCTGACCCTGCGCCATATCGAGCCCGGCGACGCCCCGCACATCCACGCGCTGCTGACCGACGCCGATTTCCTGGCGCAGATCGGCGACCGCGGGGTTGCGACGCTGGCCGATGCCGAGGTCGCGATCGCCGAGCGGTTCTTGCCGGGCTATGCCCGCGACGGCTTCGGCATGTTCGCGGTGGTCGATCGGGCGAGCGGCGAGTGGCTCGGCATGGCCGGACTCGTCGATCGGCCGGGCCTGGCGCACATCGACCTGGGCTACGCATTCCTGCCCGCCGCGCGCGGGCGGGGCGTGGCGCTCGAGGCGGCGCGCGCCGTGCTCGACTGGGCGGCGGCGCGGGGGATCGCGCCGGTCGTCGCGATCGTCAGCCCGGGCAATGTGCGCTCGATCGCGATCCTCCAGCGCCTGGGCCTAGTCGCCGACCGGCCGATGCGGTTGCCAGGCGCCGACCACGACGTGATCCTGTTTGTCCCCGCGGATTTCGCGGCTACACCGGGCGCATGATCCTCGCCGCCCTGCTTCTCGCCCAGGCCGCCGCCGCCCCGTCGGCGCCCGCCTGTCCCGCCACGCCCGCGGCGTTGCCCGCTGAGCTGGCCGGCTGGTCGGCGTCGGCCACCGACCTTGGGTCGATGAAGGCGGTGACGGTGGCGACGATGGACCCCGCCACCATCCGCCTTGCCGACGTGCCGCTGCCGAAGCAGCCGGGGCGGATGGCGATTGCCACCTTCACGGTGAAGGCGCCCGGCACCTACGGCATCGCGCTGGGGGCGAAGGGGTGGATCGACCTCTACAGTGTCGGCAATCGCACCGCGCTGGCATCGACCGCGCACGGCCACGGGCCGGCGTGTTCGGGCATCCGCAAGGTCGTCCGCTTCACGCTGACGCCGGGCGAGTACCGCGTCGTCGTGGGTGGCCTGGATGGTGCGAGCGCGAGGATGATGCTGGTTCGCGGCTGATCCGCGCGGCTCCCCTGCCGACAATCATGTCGGATACGCAACTTTCTCCGCGACGGCGCATTGGGCGAGGATGGGGGCGAACAGGAGGAGTGATCTCATGCGTATTGTGACCCTCGCGGCGGTGGCCGCGGCGACGATGGTGGCCGGCTGCAGCAACTACGGCGACGGCTATGGTGTCGATCCGCGCTATCGCACCTACAGCAGCTACGACTATAATCGCCCCGATCCCGCCTATAATGGCTATTATGCCGAGCGGTATTATGTCGACAATCCGCGCTATCGCGAGCGCCGCCTGTCGAACAACGACCGCGTCTATGTCGGCCAGGACGGGCGCTATTACTGCCGCCGCAACGACGGCACGACCGGTCTGATCGTCGGCGGTATCGCCGGCGGCGCGCTGGGCGCCGCGATCGCGCCGGGCAATTCGGGCCTGCTGGGTGCGCTGCTGGGCGGTGCCGCGGGTGCGGCGATCGGCAGCTCGGTCGACCGCAACAACGTGCGCTGCCGCTGATCGGCTGACAGAGCGAAACAAGGCGGCGCCGGTCAAACCGGTGCCGCCTTTTTGCTGTCCTACACGAACCAATACGGTTAGATGGCTTGCCCTCAACGGAGGGCGGCATGGACATCACGCAACTTATCGATTCGGTCATCGGTCGCGAAGGCGGCTATAGCGACCATCCCGCCGATCGCGGCGGCGCGACGCGCTGGGGCGTGACCGAGCGGGTCGCCCGCGCGCACGGCTACGCCGGCGACATGCGGGTCTATCCGCGTGCCGATGCGGTGTCGGTGTATCGCCGCATGTACTGGCTCCGCCCCGGCTACGACCGCATCGCCGAGCGCGCGCCCGCGATCGCCGCCGAACTGTTCGACACCGGCGTCAACATGGGGCCGGCGGTCGCGACCGGGTTTCTTCAGCGCGCCCTGAACGCGCTCAACCGCGGCGCCAGTGATTTCCCCGACATCACCGCCGACGGCAAGGTCGGCCCGCGTACGCTCGCCGCGCTCGACGCCTATCTGCGCCGCCGTTCGCCGGCGGGCGAAGGCGTGCTGCTGAAGGCGATCGAGGCGCTGCAGGGCGAACGCTACATCCGCCTGGCCGAGACGCGGCCCGCCAACGAGGCATTCCTGTACGGCTGGATCGCAAACCGGATCGGTTCGGCAGCCCCCTGATCGGGCGTCAACTTTGTCAACTTTCGCGAGGGAAGAAGGGGGTATTGCTATGGGTATCATCGATGGCGTGATCGGGCCGGTGGCGGGGCTGCTCGACAAGATCATTCCCGATCCGAAGGCGCGCGATGCCGCCAAGCTGGAGCTGCTGAAGCTGGAGGGCGGGCAGGAAATGGAGCGGGTGAAGGCGCAGATGGCCGGCGTCCTGGCGGAGGCGCAGTCCGCCGACCCCTGGACCAGCCGCGCGCGCCCGTCGTTCCTGTACGTGATGTACGCGCTGCTTTTGTGGTCGATCCCGATGGGCCTGATCGCGGCAGTGCGCCCGGCGGCGGCGGAAGCGATCGCCAAGGGCATGAACGCCTATCTCGCCGGCATCCCGGAACCGCTCTACGCGCTCTTCGGCACGGGGTATCTCGGGTACACGGTGGCGAGGGAATGGGGGAAATCGCGGGCGCCCGGCGATTTGCGTTAGCAAATCCCGGAGCCGCCACGGCGGGCAGCGGAGCCAGCATAGCCGGCTTCGCTGACGGCGTGGCGTGGGGAAAGGGCGTCCGGCTCACCACTGCGCTCGCCACCCTTGATAGCCCCCGCCCCCGCCCCCCATATCCCCGCACATGAGCAAGATCCCGGTGTGGCACGGCACCACCATTCTGAGCGTGCGCAAGGGCGGCAAGGTCGTTGTCATCGGTGACGGCCAGGTCAGCCAGGGCCCGACCGTCATGAAACCCAATGCGAAGAAGGTCCGTCCTTTAGGCGACGGCAAGGTCATCGCCGGGTTCGCCGGGGCGACCGCCGATGCGTTCACCCTGTTCGAACGGCTGGAAGCGAAGCTGGAGCGGCATCAGGGCCAGTTGCTGCGCGCCGCGGTCGAGCTTGCCAAGGACTGGCGGACCGACAAATACCTCCGCAATCTGGAGGCGATGTTGATCGTCGCGGACAAGGACGTGACTCTGGTGGTGACGGGCAATGGCGACGTGCTGGAGCCGGAAGCGGGCATCGCGGCAATCGGATCGGGCGGCAATTTCGCGCTCGCCGCCGCCCGCGCGATCACCGATTACGAGCCCGATGCCGAAACGCTGGCCAGGAGGGCGATGGGCATCGCCGCCGAGCTGTGCGTGTACACCAACGATCGCACGACGATCGAGGTGCTGGACAGCGCGACCTAGATAATTCCCTCACCCCAGCGAACGTTGGGGTCTCCCGGTAACGAAGCGTGCGCTCGCCGCACGAGATCCCAGCCTTCGCTGGGATGACGAAAAGAATGGTATGACCGACACCCTCACCCCCAAAGCCATCGTCCGCGCACTCGACGCGCACATCATCGGCCAGGCCGATGCCAAGCGCGCGGTCGCCGTCGCGCTGCGCAACCGCTGGCGCCGCCAGCAGCTCGGCGCCGATCTGCGCGACGAGGTGTCGCCGAAGAACATCCTGATGATCGGCCCGACCGGCTGCGGCAAGACCGAGATCAGCCGCCGCCTGGCCAAGCTCGCCGATGCGCCGTTCGTGAAGGTCGAGGCGACCAAGTTTACCGAGGTCGGCTATGTCGGTCGCGACGTCGAGCAGATCGCGCGCGATCTGGTCGAGGAAGCGATCCGCCTGGAGCGCGAACGCCGCCGCCTGGCGGTGAAGGACAAGGCCGAGGCTGCGGCGATGACGCGCCTGCTCGACGCGCTGACCGGCAAGGATTCGAGCGCGGCGACGCGCGAGGCGTTCCGGCAACGCCTGAACGAGGGCCACCTCGACACCACCGAGATCGAGATCGAGCTGGAGGCTGCTTCGGCGGCACCGTTCGAGATCCCGGGTGCCGGCCCGCAGATGATAAACCTTGGCGAGATGATGAAGGGCTTCGGCGGCCCGCAATTGAAGCGCCGCAAGCTGAACGTCCATGCCGCGTGGGAGAAGCTGGTCGAGGAGGAGGCCGACAAGCGCCTCGACCAGGACGAGGTCAGCCGCACCGCGCTTGCCGACGCCGAGGCGAACGGCATCGTCTTCCTCGACGAGATCGACAAGATCGCGGTCAGCGACGTGCGTGGCGGATCGGTCAGCCGCGAAGGCGTCCAGCGCGACCTGCTGCCCTTGATCGAGGGCACGACGGTCGCCACCAAATACGGGCCGATGAAGACCGACCATATCCTGTTCATCGCCAGCGGCGCGTTCCATGTCGCCAAGCCCAGCGACCTGCTGCCGGAACTCCAGGGCCGCCTGCCGATCCGGGTCGAGCTGAAGGGTCTGAGCGAGGATGATTTCGTCGCGATCCTGTCGGAGACCAAGGCGTCGCTCCCCGAACAATATCGTGCGTTGCTCGGCACCGAGGGGGTGGAGGTGAACTTCACCCCGGACGGTATCCGCGCGGTCGCCCGCATCGCCGCGGAAGTGAACGGCGAGATCGAAAACATCGGCGCGCGGCGGTTGCAGACGGTGATGGAAAAGCTGCTGGAGGACGTCAGCTTCGAGGCCGAGGACCGCAGCGGCACGAGCGTCACGATCGACGCGGCCTATGTCGAGGCGCAACTGGCCGGAATCGCGCGCAACACCGACCTTAGCCGCTACGTACTCTAGCGCCGACGCTTGCGGCTTTAATCGTTCAGCCAATCGGCGGTGATCGCGCCCCGATGCCCCTCCGGCGCCAGCGCGGCGCGGCTCGCTTCGAGCAGCGGTGGCAGCGCTTGGGTGAAGGCGTAGGGCGGGTTGACGATGAACAGCCCCGCGCCGTTGTAGATGCCGGGCTGGTCGGCATCGTACAGCCAATGCTCGACGACCAGGAATTTCGGGATGCCGAGCTTGCGCAGACTGTCCTTCCACCGCCGATGCGCCGCGCGGTCCTTCAGCGGATACCAGATGACCGTCACGCCATGCGCCCATTTGCGGTGCGCCGCGGCGAGCGTGGCGGTGATGCGGTCGCGTTCGTCGGTCTGCTCGTAGGGCGGATCGACCACCACCACGCCGCGGGCCGTGCGGGTCGGAAGCATCGCGAGCCACAGCTCATAGGCATCGCGCTGATGCACGGCGGCGGGCGTATCGCGCATCGCGCGGCGCAGCGCCTGCGCGTCCTCGGGATGCTTTTCATTGAGGATCAGCACGTCCTGCGGGCGCAGCAGCTGCGCCAAAAACTGCGGCGAGCCGGGGTACAGGCGCGGCTCCGCCGCGACATTCACCGCCTGCACGGCGGCGCGGTAGTCGTCCAGCACGGGGTTCGCGTCGGCAAAGGCCCGCAGCAAGCCCTGCTCGGCTTCGCCGGTGCGCCCGGCCTGCTCGCCGCCAAGGTCGTAGAGCCCGCAGCCGGCGTGGGTGTCGATCAGGGTCAGCGCGCCCGGTTTCTGCTGCAACGCCCGGACGAGCGCGATCAGCAGGCTGTGCTTGACGACATCGGCGCTGTTGCCGGCATGGAAGGAATGGCGATAATTCACGGAAATTCAGAATCCTGGCGGATTGGACAACAGCTCGAACGCGCCCGGGGCGATCCCGGCGACGGTCCATTCGCCGACCGACCAGCGGACCAGCCTGAGCGTAGGCAAGCCGACCGCCGCCGTCATCCGGCGCACCTGCCGGTTGCGCCCTTCGCGGATGGTGATCGTCAGCCAGCTGTCGGGGATGAGCTTGCGCTGGCGTATCGGCGGATCGCGCAGCCACAGGTCCGGCGCATCGATGCGAGCGACATCGGCAGGCAGGGTCATGCCATCGTTGAGCCGGACGCCCTGGCGCAGGCGCTCCAGTTCCGGTTCCTGCGGATCGCCCTCGACCTGCACGAGATAGGTCTTGGGCATCTTGAATCGCGGATCGGCAATGCGCGCCTGCAGCCGCCCGTCGTCGCACAACAGCATCAGGCCCTCGCTGTCCCGATCGAGCCTGCCGGCGGGATAGACGCCCTTTACCGCGATGAATTCCGACAGGGTCGACCGCACCGTCGGCGATCCGCGGTCGGTGAACTGCGACAGGACGCCGAAGGGTTTGTTGAACAGGAGCAGCCGGGTCATCCTGAACTCCTATCGCTCGGCGGCGGCACGTCTTCCAATGGGCGAACGGCGATCAGAGCCTGACATATCTGAAATACCAGACCTCGTGCCTCTGCCGCCGCGCCTTGCGTTCGTAGCGGGTTTCGGGCCAGTCGCCGGGGCGGGTCAGAAAGTCGCTGGCCTCTTGCGCCTGCCACGCGAAATCGCGGCGGCGGTTCATCACCATCATCGCGTGCGCGCAATAGGTCGGGTCGTCGGTGCCGAGGCGGAATTCGGCGCCCGGCATCAGCTTCGCGGCGATCAGGTCGAGCGGGCCGTCGTTGACCATGCGGCGCTTGGCGTGGCGCTGCTTGGGCCAGGGATCGGGATGGAGCAGATAGACGCGCGTCAGGCTGGCGTCGGGCAGCCGGTCGATCACGTCGATGGCGTTGCCCATGTGCAGGCGGACGTTGTCGAGCGCCTCGTCGCGGATGTGGTTGAGCGCGCCGACGACGCCGTTCAGGAACGGTTCGCAGCCGATGAAGCCGTGGTCGGGCCGCATCGCCGCCTGGCCCGCCAGATGCTCGCCCGCGCCGAACCCGATCTCCAGCTCCAGGGGGCAGTCGCGCCCGAACAGCCGCCCGGCATCGAGCGCGCCGGTTTCGGGTACCGCGACTTGGGGCAACAAAGTCTCGACCAGCGCGGACTGGCCGGTGCGCAGCTTGTGCCCCTGGCGGCGGCCATAGAGCTGGCGGTGGGTGGCGGGATCGATCATCGCGGCAGGCGCGATAGGCGGATGGCGGGTGCCGCGCAACCGCGCGCGCTTGCGTGCCCGCCCGGCTGGTGTAGCACCGGCTGCGATGAAGGCGATCGCAGACCCCGCCCAGCTGCTCGGCCCCGGCCTGGCCGCGATCCGTGCCGAGTTCCAGGTGCCGGTGGGCTTCCCGCCCGACGTGCTGGCGGCGGCCGAGGCGGCCGCCAGGCGCGCGCCGACCGCGCACCGCGACCGCACCGACATGGCGTTCGTCACGCTCGATCCGGCGACCTCGACCGACCTCGACCAAGCGTTCGCGATCGAAGCGGCGGGCGGCGACCTGCTGCTCCACTATGCCATCGCCGACGTCGCGTGGTTCGTGACCGATGGCGATCCGGTCGATGGAGAGGCGTGGGCGCGCGGCGAGACTCTGTACCTGCCCGACGGCAAGGCCGGGCTCTATCCGCCGGTGCTGGCCGAGGGCGCGGCGAGCCTGCTGCCCGATGGCCCGCGCCCGGCGGTGGTGTTCACCACGCGGGTTGCCAGCGACGGCGCGGTGCGGATCGAGGGGGTGGAGCGCGCGCTGATCCGCAGCCGCGCGAAGCTCGCCTACGACCGCGCGACTCCCGGCGACCTGCCCGCAGGCTTCGCGGACCTCTCGCGCCGTATCCACGATGCCGAGATGCGTCGCGGCGCCGCGCGGGTCGACCCGCCGGACCAGGAAGTGGTGGCGCAGGGCGACGGCCGCTTCGCGCTCACCTTCCGCCCGATGCTGGAGACCGAGACGCAGAATGCGGCGCTGTCGCTCGCCACCAACATGGCGGTCGCCGATCTGCTGCAGGCGCATGGTACCGGGCTGTTCCGGGTGATGGAGGGGCCGGACGACGGCGCGGTCGCGCGGCTGCGCCAGTCGGCCCGCGCCCTCGGCCTCGCCTGGCCCGCGGAGGCGACGCTCGCCGCGTTCGAGGCGTCGCTCGATCCGTCCGACCCGGCGCAGGCGGCGTTCATGCTGGCGATCCGCCGCGCGGGCAACGGCGCCGGCTATGCCGCGTACCGTGCCGGCGTGGTGCCGTGGCACGCCGCGGTCGCCGCGACCTATGCCCATGCCACAGCTCCCCTTCGCCGGCTGGCCGACCGCTATGTCGTTCAGGCGGCGCTGGCGGTCGCGAACGGACAGGCGGTGCCCGACGCGGTGACCGCGGCGTTCGCGCGCCTGCCCGCGGTGATGGCAAAGGCGGATGCGCGCGCCGGGCGGATCGACCGCGCGGTGGTCGATCTGGCGGAGGCGGCGATGCTCGAGCGGCGCGTGGGCGAAACGTTCGCCGCGGTCGCGACCGACCTCGACGAGAAGGGCGTGCGCCTGCAATTGTGCGACCTGCCGGTGCTGGCGCGGGTCGATGCCAGCGGAGTCGCGGCGGGTGACAGGCTCAGCGTGCGGCTGGAGACGGCAGACCCGGTCGCGCGGCGCATCGGCTTCGCGCTGGCATAGATTTTCGCGTCGGCGCTGGTAGAGCGGGCCGCACATCCAGCGGGAGGCCTGCCATGATCGTCTATGGATCGACCCTGTCGCCCTATGTCCGCAAGGTCATGGCGTTCCTCGCGGAAAAAGGGCTGACCGCCGAGCTGAAACCCGGCGGCATGGGGCGCGGCGGCCCCGAATTCGCGGCGGCGAGCCCGTTCGGGAAGATGCCGGGCTTCACCGACGGCGACTATGGCCTGAGCGATTCGAGCGCGATCGTCGCCTATGTCGAGGCGAAGCATCCCGAGCCGTCGCTGATCCCCGCCGAGCCGCGCGCCCGCGGACGGACGATCTGGTTCGACGAATTCGCCGACACCATCGTGATGGCGGCGGGCGCGAAGATGTTCTTCAACCGTTTCGTGGCGCCAAAGGTGCTGAAGCGTCCCGGCGACACCGCGCTCGCCGACGCCGCCGAGGCCAACGACCTGCCGCCTTTGCTCGCCTATCTCGAAACGCAGATCCCGCCATCGGGCTTCCTGGTCGAGGATCGCCTGACCCTGGCCGACATCGCCGTCGCCAGTCCGTTCGCGAATTTCCGCCATATCGCGGTTGCGATCGATCCGGCGCTCTATCCGCGCACCATCGGCTATGTCGATGCGATCCTGTCGCGCCCGAGCTTCGCGCCGCTGCTGGCGGCGGAGACGCAGTTCGTGCAGTCGCTGGGCTGACGATGCGCTTCGCCTTCATCAAATGCCACGGCAGCGGCAATGATTTCCCCCTGATCGACGCGCGGGCGCTCGACCTGTCCGACGGCGAGTGGGCGAGCGTCGCGCGGGCGCTGTCGGACCGCGCCGGGCCGGTCGGCAGCGATGGGGTGTTGCTGCTGACCGCGGGCGGGGGCGACTGCGCGTTCGGCATGCGGATGTTCAATGCCGACGGGTCGGAGGCGGAGACGTGCCTGAACGGCCTGCGCTGCGTCGCCCGCGCAGGGTTCGAGGCGCTCGGCGTGGACGCGGCGCGCGTGCGGCTGAAGGTCAGCACCGCCAGCGTCGCGCGGGTGGATGCGCTCGCGCCGGGCGTGGTTACCGTGCAGACACGGGCCGGCCCGGCCTCGACCGATCCGGTGGACGTCGGCCTGCGCGTTGCCGCCCCGGTCATCGACGCGGCGATCGCCGGCCTGCCGAGCGACCGGCGCTTCACCGCGGTCGCGATGCCCAATCCGCATCTGGTCAGTTTCGTCGAGCGCGTGGACGAGGCCGAGCTGGTGACGCTGGGCCAGTGGTGCGAGGCGGGGCCGGCACTGCTTGCCGACCGCGCGAACGTCTCGTTCGTCGAATTGCGCGACGACGGCCTGTTCGTGCGCACCTTCGAACGCGGGGTCGGGCTGACCGACGCCTGCGGCAGCGCGATGGCGGCGTCGGTCTATGCCGCGGGGCTGACCGGGCGGGTGGCGTTCGGGCGCGAGATCGTCGTGCGCAACCCCGGCGGCTTCGTGCGCGGTACCGCGACCGCGCCCCAAGCCGGCGCGGTCGTGACCATCGCCGGCAACGCCACGTTCGAATGGGACGGCGCGATCGACATCGACCTGGCGACCGGTGCGCCCGGCCCCCTCACCATCACCCGCCGCCGCGACGACGAGGTCGCGGCCTGGGCGGCGGTCGCGGTCCCCGCCTCAGCCTCAGCCTCAGCCTCAGCCTCAGCCTAGAACAGCCCCGGCACCTCGCGCTGCGCGGTGTTCGGACGCTCGGGCGTCAGCAGCTCGCGCCGCTCGAGCAGCGCCGGCTCGTCCGCGCGCAACGCCGATGTCGCGCTGGCCGTCGCGATCGAGGTGCAGCTGCGCCCGGCGAGGAAATCGAGCGCCGCCTTCACCGACGATTCGCGCGCGTCGCCGAGCGGATAGGTGACGTCGTCGCCCGCGGCGCAGGTCTTCTCCATCACCGTTGCCAGGCCATCGAAGTAATTGCCCTGCCGCGCGGCATTCTGCGTCGCGAACGCGATCACGCGCAGCCGGTCGTCGCAGGACGCCCGGTCGATCGCGATCTGGCCGACCGGCTTGCCATAGGTGTTGGTGCCGATCAGTGCGGCATTGGCATGCAGGTAGGGGATGTAGGCGTTCATCACCAGCTCGCTCGCCGACGCGGTGCCGCCGGTGCCGATGAACGCGATCTTCGTCGCCGCGATCGCCTGCGGCTGGGTCATGAAGTTGCGGGTTTCGTTGTTGGCGGACTTGGCCGCGTTGAACGTGGTGTAGCTGAACACGTCCGAGGTCGACCGCCCGGCGCCGAGCAGGTCGCCGAACAGCTGCGCGATCGAAACCAGCCCGCCGCCGTTGTAGCGCAGGTCGACCACGACCTCGGTCACGCCGGCGGCGCGGAACTGCGCGAACGCGGCGCGCAGGCCGGGGTCGGCGGTCGAGATGAAGGTGCGCAGGTTGACGTAGCCGACCTTCTTGCCGCCGTCGTCCAGGATCTTGGCGCCGTAGCGCGAGGATACCGGCGTCAGCTCGTAATCGGTCTTGGCGATCGTCACGTTGCGCGTGCCCGCGGCATCGGTGACGCGCAGCACGCGCGCGGTGCCGGCGGTGTTCGGGCCCAGCGCATTGGTCACGCCGTTCGACCCTTCGGCGGCGATGATGTCGCTGACGGTGCGCAGGCTCGATTCGCTCGTGCCGATCGCCAGGATCTCGGTCCCGCGGTCGATCCCGGCGGCGAGCGCCGACGTGCCCTCGAACGATTCGGCGACGAACACGCGGCGCTGCGCGGTGTTGGTCGTCAGGCGGAAGCCGAAGCCCGCGGTCTGCCCCGACGCATAATAGGCGTTCTCCGCCGCGATCGAGGTCAGGTAGGTGAAATACCGGTCCTTGCGCTGCGCCCGCGCGGTCGCGGTCAGCGCGTCGATATAGGTGTCGACCGAGGTATAGGGGGTGGGATCGAGCGAGGCCGGCAGCAGCTCGGGGAACAGATACCATTCGCGCAGCTGCGCCGCCGCCCAGTCCTGCCGCTCGCGCAGCGAACAGCCCGCGGTCGTCGTCGGAGTGGGCGTTGAGCTCGTCGGCGTCGGCGTCGATGTGCCGGCAGTCGACCCGACCGTCCCGCCCCCCGATCCCCCGCCACAGGCGGACAACAGCGCGGCAAGGGCAACAAGGGCAGTGGACGGACGACGCTTCATCGAGATTTTCCCTCTGTACGCCAGACGCTTATCGAAAAAATCGGGACGAGTCGCCAATTAATGTGCGGCGGCTTCACCCCCGATGAACGGACGCGCGGTGGGCATGGTGCCGCTGCGAAACAGGGCGATCGAATGCAACGGGGATATGCTCGACGTATCGGGTGCGATTGCTACCGGATGCGGAGGATGTCCCTTGTCAGGAGACTTTGCCCGCAGTCCCCTCGTAGTGACAAAAGGGGGAGGTTGCCCGATGCCAAAGACATTGCCCGAACTCGCGCTTTTTGGACAGGTCATTGCCCGATCGTTCAATATCAGTAGGTTAGCTGGCATCTCGATAGTCCAGTGGAGATGCTCGCGGCTGATAAGACACTGCACCCTTTTGCGTTCTGATTCTGGTGCGCGCAGAGCGAGAGCCGCATCTGCCTACTGGCGTGCGGAGACCTGCTCTAGTGACGGGTTGACGCTGCGGTGCCGAGCCACTCGGTGGCATAGATCGATGAACTGAGCCGGAGACATGAAGCTCTTGGCGCTGTTGGTTTCCCGGGTGCAGAGTTCATATGCCTTGTGGCCGAGGCCTCGAACGTGATCAAACGAGGGCATGCATCTGCGAAGACTCTGGTAGTGCCTGTTGCCCTTGAGGTGCGCCTGGCTGTCGATCCAGCCGGTGCGCATATGCTTCACGAAAAAGCGGGCGCCCGTATAGGGGTCAAAACCCGTGCTGGCATGAGCCGCGCGATGTAAGGTCTGCTTGAGTTCGACCTTCGTCGCGAAAGTGCCTTTGCCGCAGTCCAGTTCGCGAGCCCAGATGCTTGAAGTTTGTGCTTCCAGCCATCTGGCATATTCGAGGTCTGTGACCTTGCGGCACTTTAGCCAATCTGGGCAGAGGTAGCTGTTCACGGCACTAGGGTAGTCGTGCCCATCTTAATGAAATGCTGATGCGATCCACGGTGGATTGTCGAGCCGAGAGCTGCGGACCATCACGCTAGTCGTCTGTTTTAGAAGTGCTGCCGAGCCGAGGTCCATAGATCGCATCGAAAGCTGCGCGGTCATAACCCGCGTCCGACAAGCGAGCTACGCCCTGTTCCCTCATCCGGCGGCGGACTGCGGCGGCTGGAATGCTGAGCCGATGGGCGATTTCTGAGGCCGACGCGAAAATTCGAAGCATGTTTTCGACGGCAGCCACGGGAACGGTGCGTTCCCACCCATTCGAAGAAGGCCATTTTTGAAGCACCGTCTCGTATTGACGCGGCATAAGGTTGAGCGCGTCTGCGGCGTCGCCCTTCGACATCATCGTTGCGAACGGCCGAGCGGCGTCATCGGCAATATCGGCCAAGCTGATGATAAGGTTCACATAGTCGGGCGGCACCGCAACTCGATTCATCAGCGGACCTTCGGTGTCGTCCATTTGAAACTTCAGCGAGCCAGCGAGCATCGCTTGAATGGCAGCGGCCCAGGGCTTGAGGCGGCCACCCACGCTCCGCATCGCATGCCGCATCGGAATGGCGTCTTTCCGCGCGGGGCCAGCCGCGCCTCGGATATCGTCCGTCAGCCTCTTCAACGACGCCTGCGTCACAGTCTCCATGGTTGAGCGACTGAGCGGTTGTCCGCCCGCTTCAAGCAGGCCGCAGAGGATCAACTCCTCCACGGCACGAAAGGTGACGCCGAGATGCGCGGCTGCATACCGGTGCGGAGTCCGAACCATCGAAGTCATAGCATCGATTGCAGTGCGCTCGATCAGGGGCAACACTCTGCGGCCATTCAGGTGGAACACCGTGGGCACTTCGCCGCGCCGTCGGGCGGCGGCCATTGCGCTAGCGGTGCTGCCGGTGCGGGCGGCTGCGACACGAACGTGATAGCCGTCAGTGGCATTGCCGCTGAGCCGCTCCCGCATCTGCTCAATGACACTTGCCACGTCCGGCGCGAGTTTGGTGCGCGAGGGTGTGAGCAAGAAGTCGAGGGTAGCTCCAGAATTACCGTCTCCGAATCTTCCAACCCGCGTTGCAAGGCGGTCCCCGGCAAGCCGCTCGAAACCTTCAGGCCATGTAGACAGCACGGACCAGGCGCCCGCCATCGCCGCCGCGACAAGTGGATGAGGGGCGTTAGGGTCTATTGCGCGCCTCGAGCTCTTAAAACGCACTTCCGGATCGAACACGCCAGCCAAGGCGCACATTAGGTCGAACAGATTTCCGAGTGGCAACTTGGAGATCTCTGGGGGAAGCAGCCCCAGTGATTGGCTGCGACGCTCCGGATCCGGATGCACGAGGCCAACGGCGTGGCCCAGGTTCGTGCGCAGGGCATGCGGCACGACTTCGGCTTGGGCGCGCGTGAGAGGTTCTCCGCAGGAATCACAGAGGCCAACCCCGTTGGTGAGCTGCCAGCGTTGGGTAAAGCCGCAATGCGGATTCGGGCAATTCTGCGCCAAGAACTGCCAGGTCTCCTCACAGAACGGAAGTGGGCGAAGCATCCACAGCGCGCGGTGGTGTTCAGAAATGACGAGTGAAGCGGGCGCGAACCGACGCACCGTCGTCACCACGTGAAGCGCGTCGATCGACGTTCCGAAGAACGCATTTCGTCGGGTCCGTTGGGGTCCGCCCTGCACCACGGCACAGCGTTGCGCTAAATCCTCAGGATCGACGCGGAGGCAATCAGCGACAATAGAGATGCCGCGTGCGTCTTGCCGCGAGACTGCAGCGCGATGGGTGAAATCCGCGCCAGCCATGGAAGTGATCTCGAACGTGCGGTTGGCGAACTCGCCGGCCGCCACGCGGGCGACGAGCCCATCCGCCGACTCGCCCGGCAGGGGCGGGCGGACGGTGCTGACGCGCCAAGGCGCCTTCGGCGGCATCTGGTCGACGACGCTCATGCGAAAGGGTTCCGTTCGATCATGCGGAAGCGCTTTGCGTAGTCCTCAGTGGCGTCGTGGAGATCAGCCACGCTGATCGAGGTGCCGTCCCGTTTCATCGCGATTGCCATAGCTCCCCGCACGATCCGCATGAGGGGGCGCAGCCGGCCTCTCGACGCCTCGCACAGCCGTTGTGCGACCTTCGCCTTCCCTAGGCCGGAGTGTTCATCCAGGAGTCGCTTGTCGACCAGTGCCTGATCGATGTCCTTTACGAAATCCGTGAAGAGCTCGCGGTCTTCCTCATCGCACCATTCGAGCGGGCTGAGGTCGATCTCGCCCTCGAGGCGGTCGAGCAACTCGGGGCACTGGTCGAGGACAACGGCTGCGTCGGCGGTTCCGACGAAGACCACGGCGGCGACACCGGCATCCATGATGTGCTCGCGGATGCTGGTGGCGATCGGTCGGCTCATCGTGGGGCGGCGATTGGCGCGATTGAACTCGTCAAAGACGAGGATCTCGACGCCCCGGGCTCGCATATCCGCGACAGCGCGGAGCCACCGCGCCGCCGGCTTGCCGAGGTCCGGGCGGGCGTGGCCCAATGCCCCAAGGATGGCGGACGGCACCGAGTCGGTCGATCCGGCCGTGGGCATTTCCACGAGCAGGATCGGCGTGTTCCCCTCGGGGGCGGTGCTTGCGGCATAGGTAGCCGCCTGCCGCACCGTCGAGGTTTTGCCGGTGCCGATGGGGGCGTTGAGCAGGATCCCGCCACAAGGCGTGCTGGCGGGGCGCAGCCGCGTCGCGACGCGCAGCTCCTCGATCGTCTCGATTGCGGCGGTCGTGGGCGGATAGTCGACGACGATGCCGTCGAACTCGGCTCGGGCCGCGCCGATGCGCGCGGCCCTCTCACTGGCTTTCTCAGTCATTCGAAACCTCCTCGTGCGGCTTTGACACGGGGACGGCGCCGGGCTTGGCCGGGCTCGGGGGGCGTCGGCTCGGGGCGGGGCTGACCGGCGTCGCGGGGGTCCCGGGCCTCACGTTCGGCATGGCGTCCGCGCATGTTCGCGTGGGACTTCCGCTCCCTGGCCACCGGCCTGCTGGAGAGGATCTCCTGGTCGAGCGACGTCAGGGCGGCGCGGTCGCATGCGATGAATTCGTCGATCGAAACGGGTTCCGGCTCGATCGTGCTCAGCTCGACGATGTTGCCGACGATCTCGCGGTGGTGCCGGATTTCCAGCAGCCTGGCCAGGTTCTCGCGGGACTTCTTCTTTGCGGTTAGACTGATGTCGCGGATAGCCTGGATCATTCGGGATCTGGCGGCCAGACGCTCGTCCTCCGTATTGAAGGCCTCTTTGTCCTGCTTAGCCTTGGCCCCGATTTGCATGTGGAACCATTCGGGCATCCCATCGGCATACCGCTCGTCCGAGCACGTGAGCTCGACGAACTTTCGGCTTCGACGGTTCCAAACATGGATGCGGCCGATATCCATCGGATCGTAGCGGAAATCGACGGTCGCCGTGGAATCGTCGCGTCGCTGTCGGCGGCCTTCCAGCGGCACGAGGTCGTCGAGCAATGACGGCACCGCCAGGATGTTGTGATACCGCATGCCGAACGCACGTATGCCGCTCGGCGTTACCTGCGCGTCCTCCGCGATCTTCATCGTGTCGATGCGAAAGGAGTCGAGGTCTGCGAAGTTGGTGATGCCGTGCCTGTTCATCTCATGTTCGATCATGAGAGCGGGTTGGCGGTCGCCGATGCCGGAGTGGGGCTCGGTATGGTAGATTGCGATCGCCATGTTCGCGACGGCCTCGAGGTCACGCATCAAAACGCAGGCCTCGTCCTCGGGATTGTGGGAGAATCGGCGCGCGTCGTGCGGGGGAAGCACCCGGCCGGGGAGCAGGCCGCAAATCTCGCGGTTGATGGTGCCCATGGCGCGCTCGCCAACAGCACGGTAGCGTGGAGCCTTGATCGGGCAGAAGCGAACGCCGATGCCGGCGCCCCGCGCTGCGGCCTCCATCGTATGGCTGCGGAACTCCGCCGCGTTGTCGACGACGATCTCCGTCGGCTTGCCTCGAATCTTTCGAAGGACCGGGTATCGCTCCGCCATCTCGGACGGAGGGCGCTTGGGGAGAGCCATCCGGCGCAGGATCTCACCGACCGTCCAAGAGCATGGCGACGTGAAGCTGATCAGCGAGGCGACGATGGCGCGCGTCCGCACGTCGATTGCCAAGGTCAGCCACGGACGGCCGAGCACGATCTCGAATTCGTCGTCGACGGCGAACGCGTTGAGCCGGGTGTGGTCGATGATGACCCTGTGGAAGGCGAAATCGGCGGTGAGCGAGCGGCCGGCCCCCCTCCAGTCCTGCTCGACGGCCGCCTTGCCATCCTTCGTGGCCACAGTGGCGCTGGATTCGAGCCAATCGTATGCGCGGCGGACCGTGCGCTGGGAAACGGTCTTGTAAGGTTCTTCAGGCTTTGGAAAGAGCGGGTGCCGGCCCTCGTTGATCTGGCGAATCTCTGCCGCGTAGGAAGCGTGGACATGCTTGGGCAGCGCCTTGACGGTCCACCCCTCGATCGCATGCTTCCAGAGCACTTGGCGGTTTGCGTTGTTGGGTGAACGCCGCGCAACCGCGACGCGGTTGAGCCTCACCATGTCGCGGGGATGCCGGTTCCCCGGGCGCCCTCGCTTGCTGCGCCAATACCGGATCGTGCGCGGCGGGTCGTGCGGACCGTGCTTTGCGATCATTTCCGCGTCCCACCGTTTCGCCAGGGCCCGCAGGATCGCTTTGTCGCCATTGGGTACGCCCAAATCGTCAAGCAGACGGCACTGCTCGATCATCTTCTCGATGCCGGGATCCGCCTTGCTCGCCTGCGCGAGGGAGATTTGCGACACCTCATTTTGAAGGCGAACGCGATCGGTGGTGCGGGGGCTAACGATCTTAAGCCGACCGCCTTCGAGCAAGCTGTCGAACTCGTCGTCGGTGAGCAGGCCGAACTCTCCGTCCTTGTCGCGGCACAGGTAGCTGGCACCGGTCACGGTATTGATGAGGCCGATGCGGCCCTTGCTGTAGCCTTCCGCTCGGAACTCCGCGCCGTCGATGTAGATGAGCGTGCCGGGCGCAAACTTGTTGTAACTCATGGTTACTCCTTGATGGGATCGAGCGAGGTCGCGAGGGGGAGCACGGTGCGTGCTGAGAGCGTGCCGGGCGCTGGTCCGCGCTAGGCGCTCGGGACGCGGTCGGTTGGAAAGTAAGCGTCGAGCCATGCGCGGCCGGCTTCAATCAGGAAGGCGTCTTCCACCATCCTGCCGTCGAGGCGCCTGTCGAAGTGCCGCCGCCGCGTATCGTTCGAGCGACGGCGGGCCGATTTGGTGGGCAGTCGCCCGACGCTGTTTTGGGGAGTGGGGCTCAGCAACCCGTCAGGCTCGCTAACGGCACCGGGGGCGATTCTGTAGAAAGTCATGATTTCTCCGTTGTTTTAGGCGTAGGAACTCGTCCGAAGAGCCGCGTCATGCGGCCTCGGTCTGCAAGTCTGATCGATGGTTCAGTTGGTGTGGGCTGGTGCCCTAGTGGATCGAGAAAGCCGAGGCGGAGCGCTCGACGACTAAGCCAAAGACTTCTCCGTTGGCGCGGATGAGGGCGTGGACGCGGGGGCCGGTTAGGCCGAGACGCCCAACGGGGATACGGCGTAGAGTCGGGCGACTGCGGCGACTGCGGCGACGCGGCGGCGGGTGTGGCGAGCGAATCGGGGGTCGGGGCATTTGGGCGTTCTCCTTTCAGTAGATCGTAAGCGGCGTGTGGGGACCGATCCGCTGGGTGAGATCGATCTCGACCCGGCGGCGGATGGTCAGGGCCTGAACCAGCGCGCGGCCGGCGTTGGTCGAGGTAGGCTCAAGTGCTTCAGCGAGAGCGCCGAGCGTCGAAATTGGACCGTTGCCGATGAAATGGTTCTCCAAGCGGTGGAGATGTTTCAGCTCCACCGTTGCAAAAGCCCGGGCGGCGAACAGTTCTGCATTCGCGCGATGAATGCGGTCCTGGAAGATCTCGTCACGGAAGATGACGCCGAAGCCGATGTCGCAACGACGGAGGATTTCGGCGACCATGGCGAGGAGGAGGCGGAAGTCGGGGTCCGCTAAGTCTCGCTCGTCGCGCTTCACTTCCCACAGCGTTGTCGCTCCGTCGGGGCCGACGGTCTCAACGTCGGTGGTATAGTCGACGAAGCCACCACGAAAGGGATCGTAAGGCCTACGCTTTCTGTTGCGACCTGATCGACGGCGAAGTCGCTCTCGCAGCGCACGACCAACGCCCTCTGCGCTTCGCCTTCCCAATGGAGGAGCCGACGCGCCTTGCGGCTCGGGATCCAGCCATTCTCATGGGCCAAGCCGCCGTTGAAAGTTCGCAACGGACCGCCCCCTTCGGCGCGGAACATGGTCGCCATCGGGACGAGCTTGTCACCGTCGATGTCGGCGTCGCGAACGATCTTCCGGATCCTGCTGCGCAGCGCGGGTTCCTCGGGATCGTGGAAATGATCGGGACGCGGCGAGCGCATTACGACCTGCGAAACCGGAGTCCCGACCACGGGGAGCACGCGGTCACCCAGCTCAGCCCGGACTTTTGTGGCACGCCAGTGGGTTGCGACGAAACCCATCAGTGACAGACCCGGCTGCGGCAATGGTAACCAGCGTCCCGTCGATCACGGCACTGAAGCCTACTGGCCGAACGGGGCGGTAGGGCCGGTCCGACCTTCGGCGCAAGCCGCCAGAAACCCGAAGTCAGAAACCTAAACCGAAGCATCAAACTTCCTTACAACATTTGTGTGACTGATAATGGTGGTGCGTATGGTCATTGTCAAACGGTTTTATCATTTTAGTGGAACTGGAAGAGCGATGCTGTATGTGCGTCCACGAAGTGGACGCAGAAATTGGAAAGCTAATGAAGTCGGTCGGTTCGGAATTGGATGACCTGCTATTGCGGGTGTGGCCGGACGGACTGCCTAGGCAAGACGAACTCGTTCTCGCGAGCCTGTCGCCCGAGAAGCGCCTACGGTTGGCGCAGCGGTTGAAGGCAATCTTGGCGATCACGGCGCCGGTGACTGCCGAGGCGGGGATAGCGAGCGTAAAGGACGCTGCGGCAATCGCAGGCGTGCAGCCCTCACGCCTTTACGGATTGCTGGCGGCTTGGAAGGAGTCGCCCCACCTAGCTTCGCTTGGAATTCATGCGGCGGACTCCCTCAATCGCGCGTCCGGTATCAGCGACTCTCAGCGTGATCGGATCAAGCAGCGGGCGTTGGCGCTCACCAACGAGAACCATGGCCTGAGCGCCGGGGCAATTCGAACCATGATGTTGGCAGAGGGCGGTGAGATGCCCTCCCCTGCGACACTGATCAAACTGATCGAAGCCGCCCGCCGAGAGTCCCCGCCGGGGCGCTTCGGGTGTAAGATCATAATCGACAGCGCTGGTTTGGACCTGCTCGATCCCGAGGGTCTGCGCCTGAGGCTCTACGCTGTGATCGACGAAGGCACGGGTGTGGTGCTGGGCGCTTCCGTGGCTACGGACAGGTCATTGGCCTTAGGTGCGATCCACGCCGCTGAGGATGCACTCGGCGGCGTCGCTGAACTGGATATCGATCACCTGGACGTCTGCGCCGACGGGCCTGAGATGGATATTCGATTCGATCCTGATGATACCGAGGGGAGAGCGCTTATCGCGCAACGAATGCAGATTGCCGCCCCACCAAGTTCGACGTCAGAACGCCACTATGGCCGCGCTGTAATTCGAAATCTCGGCAACAGGCTGGGCCGCATATGGCTCGGCGTTGGTAAGCGCGAGGGTAACGTCAGTTATCGGACTGGACGAGAGGCGGCTCTACCTTCGTTGGATGTCTCGAATCTGTGGATGATCGAAGATGCGATCGAGGCGCACAACGCGAAACGATTGGGGTTGGCGGCTGGGGCGGCGCGACCGGAGGATCAAGGAGCAGCACTTAAGCGAGTGCTTTCGCGCCTGCGCGAATTGGTCGAACTCGAACCGCTGATGTATGACCTCCCTCTCTATGCCCCGCTAAAAGGCGATTTTGCGGTCTCAAGCGATGATTGAGCCGATTTCGACCGAAGCTGCCGAACCCATTTGTAGATTGTGCCCTGCGAAGGCGGCTCCAGCCCGTCATCACGGCAATACTCTTCGAATAGCTCGCGAATGCGCACGACGCTGGCGCTGGCCCCTGCGCTGGTGATTGCCAGATCGAGGAGCTGCTGAAGCCTCTCGCGCTTCTTCAATTTCTTCCGCCATTGGCGGCGAGGCACCGTGGCCCCAGGGATCGCCTCTGGTGACCTGTGTAACAGCCAGGCACGGAGAACCCTCGTGAAACGTTCAGGCGTCAGGTCCATCGCCTTCGCCGACGCTAATCGATCGGCGCGAGATGGGGTTGGGATCTCCAAGTAGCGACGGATGACGTCGATGCGACGGAGCGTTTCCGCTCTCCGCGACGGGGTCACACCGGACATGTCGAGCTCGCCTCGCGCCACTTCCAACGCGAGTGTCCTGTCAGTGTCAGTTAAGCGCACGCGCGCGCCCTGCAGGGCGTCGATGTCGCCATGACGACGCCAGGCGGCGGCGAGCCGGAAGAGGCTGTCGGTTGACAAGCCCAACTCGGCCGCGAAGTTTCGGTCGTCCTCTTCGGTCGGGCTTTTGATCGCGCAATAGCGCCGCACGATCTCAGCCCGACGGAGCACCTCCGAACGTTTGTCGGGGCTGATCCGTGATATCTCGCCGGAAGGCATTTTCATTCTCATCGTAGTTGCGATGACACCGTCTCCCGTCAGACCGTCAGCTCCCCCGAACTCCTTGGAAACCACGTTTGCACGGCTAGCAGGGCTCGCCGTTGGCCCAATCGCCCGCAGCGAGCGTTTGATCACCTTCCTACCGATGGAGGTGATGATGGCCGAACTCAGCGCAGAAGACCGGGACGAACTCGAGAAGGGCGATTTCGCGTTTCCGAAGCAGCGGAAGGAACCGCTCGAGAACGCAAGCCATGTGCGGAATGCGATCGCCCGCTTCAACCAGGTGAAGGACGTCACCGACGATGAGCGGGATGCAGCCTGGAAGCGGATCAAGGCGGCTGCGAAGAAGTTCGACATCGAAGTGTCGGAGAAGAGCTGGCGCGAAATCGGCACGGACTAGACGCTTCGACCTAGTGTCAGGTTATTCGGGTTCTGATGGTCCGTCGTCGGTGATCACCGGGTCTGGCGTTCGGTCATCCCGAATAAAATAGTCATTGTCTGCCATCTGAAGCGTGATCGTTACGTCCTTCACGCGGTGCAGACCGCACCGTCGCAGTGTCGCATCGTCGATATCGAAAAGGGCGACGTTGAATCCGGCTTCGCCGAAGCTGCTCTTGTAGCCAATGCCGTCATAGCCCTGCCGCTTGAGCACCTCCGCAATAATCTGCGTAGGCACATAGTCCAGCGCGCCATCGGCGCGCTCGGTCGGCTCGGAGAACGCCACGTTTATATCGGTCCAGACCTGCTTCTCGATTTCTTCCGGCGTCCAATCACCCTCCTTGAAGCGGAAGAACATCTCTACCAGCTTGTCAGAGCAATCCACGATCCGGACGTCGCGGTTCAGCGTGAAAGCTCCCATCGAGATGTAGGAGCCAATCAGGGGGCGAACTTCCAGCGCGGCGGTGATCTCCTTGGTGGCCAGGTAAAGGCACAAAATGCCCTTCGCGTTGACGCGGCCATCCCCGACCTTGTCGGGGACGGGTTTCATCCGCTCCGCAGGATAAGCGCATTCCACGCGTTCAAATTCTTCGGGGGCGATCTCAACCTCTCGCCAGTCGTGGCCGAGCTGGGCGCGATAGAGGACAGCGTCCTTTTTGAGTTCGACTACCCGGCGAGGGCTGCTCTCTTCGACCGCTGTGAGGAAGTCGGCCTGCTCGGGCGTGTGCGCGTAGCGGAAGTCCCGCCGCACCGATCGGTTGAACCGTTGAAAGGCGTTCTGGTCGGCGAAAGGCATATGACGATCATGGGTGCCTTGAGCCCCTTGGGCAAGTTTGGGTCAGGTCGATTTCTCATCTTGCGCGACCGCATGTTCCGACGCCTAGCGCCCCTTCTGTTCCTCACTCACTTCAACGCTGTCGTTGTTGCTGTCTTCTACGGGTGGACCTGCCCTAACCCTCACCGAAACCGGACCATGCGTCTCAGGTGGGGCTTGACATCGTGTCAGGGTCCAGAGCCGTCGGTGCGCTTTCGTCGGCAGACCGGACGGTTGCGTGCCTCGCCGACGCGCCATACCATTGGCTCCGCGTGGCTGGCACGGTGCCCCCAACGCTGGGGGGCTGGATGACTGACGACGGAGATAAAAAGAGCCGCGTGGCGCTGGGCGGTATCGGCGGTGTGCTCGCCATCGCGGGCGCCGGCATCGTGTCGCCCGGCTTTAAGGATGCCATCCTTGCAGCGCTGAACCGGCGTTTCGATCTGGACCTCTACCTCAACGCACCGCCTTGGGCTGGCGGACTGATGATCGCGGTTGGCACGCTGTTACTAATCGTGGCGTTCTTTGGCCAGAGCCGTTTGGAACGCGCTCTCATCCGCGTGTTCGACGGGCGAGCCTCAAGTGTCGGGACGTTTCTAGCGATCAAGCATGTGGGCTTCGCACCGGCGGTGCGCGACCTACTGGCGAACGAGCTGCCTGCCGGCCACGCGCGCCGGGACCTTCAGCATCTCACCGTCGATCTTAGCCTTGAACTTGCCTCGACGCCGCCGTCGCTCGAGGGCGCGCTAGCGAAGCAGCTACGCTTACCGGAACAGGTCGTCGCCCTGCTCGGGGTCAATCCAACCGCCGAATTGGGATATTGCGGCATCGTCCAGGCGCCGTTCCAGATTCTTGCCGGTCACCAGCTGGCGAGTTGGACTCGCCTGCGCAGTTTCGAGTGGCACCGGCATGATCACTGCTGGGTTCCGCTTCCGCCGGGCGCCGGACCTGACCTCGGCGTATCTACCCGCACCGAAAGTGTGGGGTCGGGTGCGGATGTCGCAATAGCGGTAGAGGTGAGCTACTCCATTGACGCCGCACAGATCGTGGCAAGCACGCCTGGGGTGGGCTCGGTCGTGCGCGTGGCGGTCTCCGCGCCGGTCCTCGACTGCGTCACCCATGAGGGACAGGTTGCGGAGCTGGCGCGGCAGTTCCGTGCTGCGCTTGATGGCACGCGTTCACTCGCCGCAGGTGCGCACGTCCACGTTTTCTGCGCTGCGCCCATGTCGGTCGGTATTGCTCTTGGGCGGATGGTGAGCAGGACGCTTCATCCCCCCGTCCGCGTTTATGCCTATGACCTCAATGCCGCGAAGCCCTATCCCTGGGGCGTCGAGATCAACGCTGCGCCGGGCCTCGGGCAGATTGTCAGGAACTGAGAATGGCGATGTATGATCTGTCGGCGGACCTGCTGACCTTCCATGACAAGCACGTGAAGTTGGACTCAGATTCGGAGAAGCGACTGGCCGAGGTGCGGGACACGAACCTCGATAGGATCCGCAACGGCCTTGCGGATCTCGGCAAGGCGAGCTTCAAGAACTGGCGCAACCAGGGCGGCTACGCCATGGGGACCGTGATCAACGACCCGGCAGGCGAGAGCAACCACGACATCGACGTTGCGCTGGTGTTCGATGAGGGCGATCTGCCATCCGGCGCGCTCGCGGCTCGTCAGCGGGTGCGCGACGCGCTGTGCAAGCGCGGCACCAACTTCCTCCACGATCCAGAGGCTCGCACGAACGCCGTGACCGTGTGGTATGCTGACGGCTATCACCTCGATTTTGCCGTCTACCGCCGGTCGACGAGCATCTTCCAGGTGGAGAAGCACGAGCACGCCAGCACTGACTGGGTCGAGCGTGAGCCCGCCGAGGTGACGAGCTGGTTCATGAAGGCCGTCGACGACAAGTCGCCCAAGGCCGACGCCTGGGGCAATCCGCCGGCGGTCAGGGTGAACCAACTCCGTCGCATTGTGCGGCTGGTGAAGTGGTTCTGCCGGTCGCGCACTTCGTGGAACCTGCCTGGGGGCATGATTGCCTCCACACTGGTGGTCGAATGCTATCGCGCCGACGCGCAACGTGACGATGTCGCACTCTACAACACGCTCGCGGCCATAGAGGCGCGGCTTCGGTCGAGCTGCCGTGTCTACCACCCGAATGGAGGCGCCCGTGAACTGACCGGCAAGGCAGAGTATCTGAACCAGGTCACTCTGATGCAGGAGAAGCTGACGGCGAACATGCCGAAGCTGTCCGTTCTGTTCGATGCGGATTGCACGCGTGACAAGGCCCGCTCTGCCTGGGACTGGATCTTCAACCATGCTTTCTGGGCGGGGAAGGAGGTGCTGGAGGAGGCGTCGCTGGTTAAGGCCGACACGGGTCTCAGCGGTTACTGGGTCCGGATGGGTTGCGATCTCGCGAAGAGCGAACGCGGTCGCATAATCGGGCGCTATCGCGGGCAGGTCGTGCCCAAGAACCTTGGATTGCGGTTCTTCGTCGAGGATACGAACGTGCCCCAGCCTTTTTCGGTGCGTTACGAGGTCACCAATAAGGGCGACGAGGCCCAGCAGGCAAAGCAACTCGAGTGGTCAGGAGAGGCGTCCGGCGACGATCCCGAATGGTGGACAAGCACGGCCTACAAAGGCACCCACCGCATGACCTGCAACGTCGTGCGGAATGGCGTCACGGTGGCGAGTTCCTCAATCATCGTGAAAATCGTCGGCGGTATTTTCCGGGGCCGCCGCTAGCCCCGCGTCGAGCCCTTTGGGCGATCACGGCCATCACCGCGCGAGCATCTCATTTGGCTTGATGCGGGCCGGCCGCAGGCGGGTCTCCACCGCCTTTTCCGTGATCGACCGCACACTAGCGGTCTGGGCCTGACTCATCCCTCCGACGGTGTGCAGCACGAGGGGCTCTCGCATTCAAACCTGGCAACTCCCTGATGGCGCGGTGCAGCCGTCCAAGTTCCTAGCGGTGCCCCCCCTGATGGTCTCGGCCTTAGGCGATAGCGGCTGCCATCGGCGTAGCTGGTCATAGGGACATTCAATCGTCATCAAGCTGACTGATTTATGGGCGTTTCTCGGCGGACGTCGAGGACGGTCGCGTTCGATGCGTTTTTCGCGAGGTGATTCCTTAACGTGCTAAGCCTTGGTGATGGTCTCTACGACCAGCAGGTCGAAGGCGTCGCGAACCCCGACGACCGTCACCCGCTGTCCCAGCAGGTGCCGCGCCTTTCGGCTGACCTCAAGCCGCCAAGTCCCCCCGCCTTCGGCATCGAGGACGAAGCCGCCGCGCTGCCCGAGCAGCAGACCGGTGACCTCGTGGCGCGTTCCAATGGGCATCTAGGGGCAATCAGCAGCGATGGTCGCGCCAGTAGCGCTGCCAGACAAGTACTGTGCGCGACTGGACCATCGCGCAGGACACATCGCCAGACCGAGGGGAGGTGCACCAAGCGGCCGTGCGGCTGCCGCGCGCGCCACCGTCGGATCGGCAGGTCATCGTGGGACCGTTGACCAGGATGTGGCCTTCACGCGCCACTCCACGCCTTGTGCCTACGACAGCGACAAGCGCGTCCCTGGCTTGCTCTGCGGTTGCGCTTGGGCATGGCTGGTTTGATCGGCAGGTGCCATTGGCCTCGCGGGCGGCGATGCCGGCGATACGAAGGCGTGGGCCTTCAGCGCACCAGACAGGGCCATCACCGTCCCACACGCGCGTGGGGGTGCACCGGAAGATTTCGCCGGCGGGGATGATCTGGGCGGCTAGTAGAATAAGCAGCATTATGAATTCGGAGCCTCTCTTCGGCGCCATCACTTAGCGCTAGCGTAGAACCAATCGCGAACACTATGCTACTCCCCTGGAGAGAGCATGAAGAAAATTGGCCGCAGCGACATCATCGGACAACGGGGCATGGCGCACATTCAGGGCGTGGTGAACGCCATGGGGTTCATGTTCTATCCGACAGGCGGCGTGGAAGCAGGCATCGACGGCTATATTGAGCTGCGTGACACGAACACAGGCGAGGTGAGCAACCTCCTCCTTCAGGTCCAGGGTAAAGCGAGCGAACGCGATCGGCTCCAAGGCGATACCGAGACGAGTTTTGAGTTTCCATGCTCCGAGGCGGACATTGCCTATTGGACGCAAGGGACAGCGCCTGTGCTGCTAATCTTCGTATGGCTCAAAGAAGGCAAAGCCTACTGGAAATCGTTGAAGGAGTGGTTCGCCGATCCCGAGCGAGTGAAGGCGCGCAAGGTCGTATTTGACAAGTTTTCAGACGAGTTCACAGCGGAGGCAAAGGCGGGCATCGTTTCCGTGGCGGCTGCAGCGAGACCAGGCGCGTCTGGTCCTAGCGTTCGTATTGACGAAGAGCTGCTCACTAACCTTGTCGGCGTTGAATTTGGGGAAACGCTCTATTGGGCACCCACGCGCCATGCGACGAACAAGACCTTTGGAGCGGCATTGCGCGAGCTTGATCGAGAGGCGGGTTCTGAATGGATCGTGCGCGGCAAGTCCGTGCTTTCATTCCACGACCTCGATCGGTGGCCTTGGAATCAGCTCTGCGAAGCGGAGGCGATGGAGGAGTTCGACGTCGATGAATGGTCGGACAGCGACGACGAGGACCGGCAGCGAGACTTTGTGGAGCTATTGAACCGAGCCATCGGCGAGTTCGTCAGGCCGCAACTTTACCGAGATCGAGACTCAGGCGTCTTCTATTTCCGCAAGCCTCGGGACAGAGAAAACCTGAACTACGCGTATCGCAGCCTGCAAAATACGACCACGCGCCGCGTTGTCGGGCAGTATGGGAAGAAGAAAAAGGACCCCAACAAGCCATCCTACTGGCGCCATTCGGCCTTCTTGCATCGCTTCGTGCGCCTGGGGAGCAAGTGGTTCCTAGAGGTGACGCCAACCTATCATTTCACGCACGACGGCCGTGAGCCGGATGGTTGGGGCGGCGAGAGGCTGAAGAAGATCAAGGAGATCGAGAACAACGCAGCCGTCATGGGGCAGTTCGTAATGTGGCGCGATTTCCTGGTCACTCATGGTCGAGGCGACCTGTTGCGTGCAGCGTATCCCTTTGTCTCCTTTGAGAACGTCGACGCGCTCCATCTGGATGTGGGCGTGCCCGACGACCTTTGGAAATCGCATGAGTCAGACCCAACGTCTCCCTTGTTTGAGCTCGCGCTTGCGGGCGAGACCGTTGAGGACCTCGCAGAATGAAGCTGTTGCATCTGAAGGAGCCGCCGCTCGAGTTCGGCGGAGGCATGCGTCATCCAGATATCCGGTTCGGACTGATGGATTACGGCCCGCTGGATTACGGTATGGATGGCGTTCCGAAGCGGATCAGGCTCGGAATCGTTGGCAGCGCCGAGACTGTCGAAGGCGTCGCGCGGTGGATCGAGACGTGTGCGACGGGGTTCCCGGCGAAAGAGAGCCGGCAGCCCAATCTATTTCCGCAGTTCCCTGGCGTGGGGTTTGAGCAAACCTTCCGATGTGAGTTCGTCACGTCCGATGAATTGCAGCGCGTGTTGCCGCCAAGGGAGATTGCGCGCTTGGTCGCAGTTCCGGGCCAGCGTGAAATGACCCGGGCTGTGGTGGAGACGATCGCCAACGAGATCGCGGCCCTCTCGGAGCGAAGCTCGAAGCCTGACGTGGTGCTCGTGGCCCTTCCGATTGAGATCATCCAGCGGACCTACAATGCGCGTGATGCCGCCGGCGGCGAAGAATCCGATGTTAAAGAGGCGGGCTCGGACCTCGACTTTCGTGGAATGCTCAAATCAGCCTGCATGCGGCTTCGACTTCCCATCCAGCTGCTCTGGCCGACGACGTTCGATCCCTCGTTCAAGATCCCCCGGAAGTTGAAGGAGAGCAGCGACCGACGAACGCAGGATCCCGCTACCATCGCTTGGAACCTCTTGACCGCGATCTATTACAAGGCGGGGGGACTTCCGTGGCGGCTTGCCCGCGATGCCAGGCAGCTGCGGACCTCATACGTTGGATTGAGCTTTTACCGTTCGCTGGATGGTGAGCACGTCCATACGAGCACAGCACAGATGTTCGATGAGCGTGGGGAAGGGCTGATCTTACGGGGCGGCCGGATGGTCGAGAGCGAAGAAGACCGGAAGCCTCATCTGACCGCTGAGGATGCATACGAACTGCTGCGCAACTCGCTCCGGGTGTTCAAGGATCAACATGGCCACTGGCCGGCGCGGGTCGTGTTGCACAAAACGTCAAAGTTCGATCGAAACGAGCTGGACGGTTTCCACAAGGCCGTTGACGAGCGGGACATCGACTATGCTGACTTCGTGTGGGTCCAGAAATCGATGACGCGCCTGTATCGCATGGGGGTATATCCACCCCTGCGCGGCAGCCTCGTGCGTTTCGATAAGGACCAGGCGCTGCTTTACACACGCGGAAGCGTCGAGTTTTTCCGAACGTATCCGGGCATGTATGTGCCGCGACCGCTGATGCTCCGATGCCAGGCGCTCGGGCAGCCGCTACAGCACATCGCGGAGGAGATGCTGGCGTTGACCAAGATGAACTGGAACAACACTCAGTTCGACAATGGCCTCCCGATAACCATCGCGGCGGCGAAGCACGTCGGGGAGGTTCTTAAATACGTGGGTGATGAGCAAGAGATCGCGCCACGTTACAGTTTTTATATGTAGGCGGACGCATGTGGTCCGTGGTGGCGACGTCGACGATTGGTGGGGGGATTATAAGTGGGGCTTGAGCATAACTCCATGGCGCAGAAAGTGTCAGCGGAGCTGTTACGCGCACTCCGCACGAGTAGTGCAGCGCAGTGGGCGACTCCTCGCCTCTCAAACAAGTGCATCTTGTGGCAAGGAATTGCCGATTGGCCGCAGCCGGACATCGCGTTCGAAGATCCTAACACCGGCGCAACATTGGCCCTTGAGTTCAAGCCGCCAAACCAATCAAAGCGCGAGTATGTCACCGGCGTCGGTCAGATGCTGACCTACCTTCAAGATTTTGAGTTTGCGGGCTTAGTTTTGCCAGAGCGATCCCACGACGGGTTTGCCATCGCCGAGTATATTGAAAACGTATTTCAAAGCGAACTGTCGCAACAGCCGGTCGTTCTTATGTCCTATGGTCCGGACGTTTGCGATCTTTCCATTCGAAGAGCTTTGACCGCCCGAGTGGGTCCCGCGCCCGCACCTCGGGTGAGGCGGCGCGGCACCTTCTGGGCATATTGGCGAGACCTTTCAAATTATGATTTGTTCGCACTCTTGAAGGTTCTCGATGCCAAGCCCGGTCGGTCATTCGATCAGAACTTCCACTCTTTTTGGATATCGACGGTCTTGAAGGGCAAGGCAAAAAATTGGGAAGGCCAATGGCGCAAAAAGAGTCCAGGCAGCGCGGAGTCCCCTGAGCGGCTCAACGCTAAATATGCGATGCGGCATTGTGGCCTGATAGGCGCCGACGGCTCGCTAACGTCGACAGGATTGGAGCTACTGCAGGTAGGGAAAATCTACGGGCCAGAAAGCGATGCGTTCAATATGCTTCTCGCTAAGCGAGTTCTTGTCGATGGAAATCATTTGGAGCTTATTCTTTGGGTCGAGGCCCAGACGCGTGACATGGCGCCGCGAAAGATAAAGACGTCCGATGCTTATCTGGCTGCGATCGACGCCGAGCTTGTCAAGCACGGCATCATACCTCCTCGGCCAGCCGGTGCTGTCAAACCTCACTTCTTTCGGGATGAAGCGAAGTTATGGAACAAATTGGGTTTGCTTCAGCGACAGTCCCCCAGCAAGTATTTTCGCGCCGGTGAAGGATACAGGTTCGACTGGAGAATGATTATTTCCGCCGTTCAGCATGAGGGACATGATTATTAGATTTAATCGCCGTCTTCCCCAGCATCATCTTCCGCGTCGGCATAGCTGGTTTTTACCGCCTGCGCATAAAGGAGTTCGACATCAGCCCATGCGTCCATCCAACCGAACGCCTCTCCAAAGATAATGTCGCTTCGGTCGGTAATGTGACGGCATCGTGCAAGATTAAAATTGCCGACCCTCTTACCAGCGTTCAGCTTGAACGAGACCGCGTTTCGCATCGCGGTCTCAAGTTCTTCGGCGATACTTAAAAGCTCCTGCCGCTGATCGGGAGATAGGCGTGGTAAAGGGAGCGGAAGGCCTTCAAACATTCCTATGGTTACGTCGAAGTCATCGCCGATCATATACCAATATGCGAATTCCCACTTGCCGTTGAGCATTAGAAACGCCAGGTCACGGTCCTCTCGCGTGGCGAAAGGGACTGTCCCGAACTTCGTGTGGGGGATCAAAGTCCCGTCGCGATCATAGCATGGCGGCAATTCTCGGCAGAAGTTCAGCCAGTTGTAGGCTGATTTCTTGAAGTGCAGCACGTGTGTCCCGGTTCGCCGGGTCAACTCCTCAACAGTCGGGGTGCGCGGAATTTGGCGGCCCCGCTCTCCCTCGAACATGGCTACCAGCGCAGGGGTGTGGACTTTGGGCACGAGGCCAGCCCAGGCGCTCGGCTGGAATTGCGTGAACGCCAGCGTTTCGAAGAGAAATGGACGCTCCTGCTCGAACCACCGGTGCAGTCGTCCAGTTAGATTTTGCCTGGTCCTCTCGCCGCTTGTGGCCTTGCGGCCAACGTGGATAGTGTTTCGAACGCGCACGTCGTGTGCAAACAGCGCTGCGGGAATTCGGCCAAACGAGGAATACCAGTTCACGGCGTAAGAACGCGTGAGCACCTCGCGTAAGGACGTAAAGCGTGAACTGAAACTGAGGCTGAGGGGCACGATCATACCAGACCTGCCGCCCTCAGCCAGTAGGCTGGCCGAACGCTCCATCACCCACGCGTAGATGTCCCCGGCGCGTTCGGTCTCAAGATCGAGCACGGTGTATTCCCGCCGAACCTTGGTGCTCGAGATATAGGGAGGATTGCCTACGATCACATCAAAGCCGCCGCGCTCCATCTGCTCGTAGTAGGCCGCCCACCAGTGGAAGGGCTGGTGCGATCCGGCCCATTGGGAAAGGGCGGATTCAGTGCGAGCGCTGTATCTCTCGCCGAGCGAGCGGTTCAGCGTGGCGTCGAGTTGCTCCTGATCGGCGATGAGTTGGCGCTTCAGCGCTCCAGCTTCGCTGCGGTCTCCGAACTGAATCTGGCGATATCGGGCGTGTCCGCCACTGAGCCCGGCCACCTGTCGCTCGAGCTCGTCTTGGGTAGCCGCTAGGTCCAGGCCCCGGCCACTTGCTCGCGGATGATCGGTGTAGCCTATAAGGGCGTTGCCTGCGCGAACATTGAAATCGATGTCGGGGAGCGGCTCGATGTCAGCCTGTTCCTCAAGCTGGCTTGCCAGCTTGAGGAACAGGCGCAGTTTGCAGATCTCGACCGCCTCTTCCATGATGTCGACGCCGAAGAGATTGTTCACGACAATCGAGCGGAACACGAAATATTTGCGGTTCCGATGGCTCGCGGCTTCCGCAACGATAGTCTCGAAACGAGTGCGCAATGCACCATTCCACACCCAGCCAGTGCGCGTTGCCTCGTCTAGGAAAACAGCCATCCGATCGAGCGTGGCTTCGTAAATAGGCTCCAGCAGGTTGAGGACGGCGAACAAGAATGCGCCCGAACCGCAGGTGGGATCGAGCACACTGATCTCGGACAGCGAACGATAGAAAGCGTCGATCAGGCTTGGGTCGTCGGCGCGGTCGATCACGTCCTGCGCGAATTGGCGGATGTCGAGGTTCATGCTGACCATGGCGTCGGGGGAAGAAACCTCGCCCCCAGCCAACGCGGTGTGAAGCTGCTCGTGACGACCCTTGCGATCGATGAACCCTCGCCAAGTCTCGCGAGGTAAGCCCAGGTTCTCCGGAACTTCGCCGTCGGCTGCGGCCGAAGTCTGGGTGATATTGGCCGGCAGATCATGTTCCGCGCCGACCTTTAGTGATGGGAAGATGTAGCGGCCGGGGTCGTTGCGCAGGTGCGTCCAGACCGCATCCTCGCCCGAAAATGCATTGGGGACCTGTTTCGCCACCATGTCGAGCAGGCGCGGGATTACCGTAGAGCGGCCGATATACTCGGTCACGTCCTCCTTGGTGTAGTAGGCGCCCATCTGCTTGTTGTTGATGTAACGCTCAAAAATGTAGCCGAGCACATCCGGGTTGATCTCGTTGTCCGTGCGCACGGGTCGATCATCGAGGTGCCAGTCAAATTCGTCGAAGAAGTCGAGAATAGCTACAAAGGCGGCATCCGAAATTTCGATGTCATGTGTCTGTTCGAGGAAGTGCTCCACGAACATGCCGCCGTTCAAGTATGGCACCCGGCCGAGCAGATTGGCCACCTCCGTCGACCGGTCGGCTTCCTGTCCGCCGAGACCATCGAAGAAGAGGCGAAGAAGGAATTGCCGATAGAAGCGGTGGAATTGATCGGGACCTTCGGCGGCTTGGATGCGCTGCAATCGGTTACGTAGATAATTGCGATCGCCGTCGAGGAATCCCTTCTGCTGAATGAAATAGACGAACATCAGCCGGTTCAGCATCACGGACGCATACCAGCTCCGATCGTCGTCACTGGCGATCCCGCCGATCCGCGCCAGGAACGCATCGTGCTCCGTCTTGAACCGGTCGTAGAAACGACGCGATGGGCGCTCCGCATCGAACGCCAGTCGGGCCCGATCCGCGACGTCGAGGATGGTGATCTCTTCTTCTTCGTCGAGATCGACAATAAGGTGATCGAGGCGCTGGAGCAGGGACTCTCCGGTCTGGCCCGCGATGAAGGTGTATTCCCGCAGGGCTAAGGGTCGCCCAATTTCGCGTCGCGTCCACTGCCAGATTTGTGATTGGTGATCTGCTGAGACGAAGATCACCAGATTCTCGCGCGCATGGGGAGCCAAGCGGTCGCGCACGAGCCGACGATCGGCGATCGCTAGCATGCCGGCGGATGCCGGCGACTGCACGACGAAAACCTTGAAGCTGCGCTTGTCGGCAACAGCGTTTGCGACAATTAGGTCATCGCCGATAGGGATGCGGTGCGTTTCCCGCGCGCGATCCCAGCCGAGCTCCTCAACGAAAAGATGCTGAAACTCCCCTCGTTCGAGATGCCCGCGCGCTCTGCCCCGGTCGATCCTCATGCGTTCCCCCCGTGCGCAGTTAAGCCCAAGGAGCAGATGATCCTGGGTTCATTGTCCTCGCCGTCAACGTCTTCGATTACGCAAAGTCGTTCCTCTTCGCGCAAGCTCGTCATTAGCGAAGCGAGCTCCTCCCCGGTGATGCCGGCCTTTAGCTGCCTGTTGAGCAGGTTGCGTGCGCTTTCCCTGAGAGGGAAGCGGTAAATCTCATCCAGGGCACGCCGTCGCTCGGTGGTGTCGAATAGTGATCCAGCATTCTGATCGAGGAAATTCTTAAGTTTCTCGTATGCCCGGTATCGTGCGCTAGACGGGCGCCCAAGCTGACCACCCGCCTGGCGCTCTTGGGCTACGATGGTTGTGACCCCTTGCGCGACAATTTCGTGATGTTCCGGCAAGCGCGGCAGTCCAGGGGTAAGGGAGTTGCACTCTGCCGCTCTGAGGATGGCAAATTGAGACTCGGTCACGGGGTTTCCGTTGCGGTCGATCCAGGCGAGCACGTCTGTGTCTTCGGCGGTTCGCAAATAGACGAGCGCGCCTTCAGGCGTGAACGGTCCTGGCTCGTGCGCTTTGGTCGAGAATACTACGTTGGGAAGTTCTGCGACCCGCTTCTCGAGCTGCGGATCAGCATCAATGGCGTTTTTCCAGATCTGATAGGCGTAAGAAGAGAGATCGACCTCCGTCGTTTCGTCCGGATCCAGGATGCCGGCTCGCTCATTGTATAGGTCGATAAGCACGCCTTGATCTTCGCCGTCGAAGAAGCTCTCATCAGTCCCGATAACCTCCTTGTTCTCGTGGAGCCGGGCGGTAACGCGCTGACGCAGTCCGATGATCCGCTCCACACCGTCCGCAGGAAGGAAGGTGTAACAGATCACGTCTTCGGCCTGTTGCCCGATACGATCGACGCGGCCTGCGCGCTGAATCAATCGAATGATCGCCCACGGGATGTCGAAATTCACTACGACTGCGGCATCCTGAAGGTTGTGCCCCTCGGAAAGGACATCGGTTGCCACGAGTACTCGCAACTCCTCTTGCGGCGATACGAGTTCTCGCTTGTCGTTGCTAACGGGACTGAACCGCCAAGCCAAGGAGGTGGGATCTTCTGAATTGCCCGTTACAGCAGCGACGCGATCGAGGCCGCGTTGCTTTAGGGCGGATGCGACGTAATTGGCTGTGTCCGCGAACTGCGAGAAGATGATCACCTTCTCGCCGGCGTGCTTACCCTGCAGTAGATCAACGAGAGCGTCGAGCTTGGAGTCGCGTTCTGGATCCCAGCCGCCCGCCCGGTCGAGGATGGTGATCAATTTATTGGCATCGCTCTCCAGATCGCGGGCGAGCTGTGGGCTAAAAAGGTGCGATCCAACCCATTTGAAGCGGCGACTGTAACGAGTTGAATACGCTTGATACGCGCTTGCGGCACGCTCCCGGTAAAGGTCTATGCTGCCGACATGTTCCGCAGCGTGAACGCCGTCAAGGAGGTCAGCTGCTTCCAGGTCCTCGTCCGTCTCGAGCATTGCCTGATCTTGCGTTCCGATTGGAAGCGGTAATCCATTTTGGAGGGCATGTAACACGATGAAGTTGCGTAGCACGTGCCGATCCAGGGACTGGATAAAGGTATGTCCGCCACTCTCAAGTCGCTTGAACAGATTGGTGCGGCAGAATCCCATAAGCCTCCGGCCACCGCGAGAAAGGTCATCGAGAATCCGTCGTTCGTCGGGGGAGGGGATCGTATGGGGCTTACGGTGCTCGTAGTTTCCGAGACCGTAGCGTGGCAGTTGAAGAGAATTGATGTCCGACACGACTGCGGCAGCGTATAGCTGGCCGTATTGATCGGCGGGGTCCCCGTCGTCGATTGCGAACGTCAACGTGCGCGGAACCCGTTGCGGGAAGTAGGAGCGAACCCCGCCGGAAAGGGTGAGAAACCGCCGTCCGTTTTCAGGATCTAGAGCAGCGTAATTCTCTTGGATAAAACTCCGTGTGCGCCGGACAAGATAGTAGCGCATGAGTTCACGCCAGTCGTCGGCATGCGAGCTCTTTTCGAACGCTGCGATGGAGTTCACCGGGCACTGGTGGGCAAGGAGAAAATTGGATTCGCCGATTTCGCGCAACAGGGCTTCAGGCCGGATGGCCAAGGGTTCATCGCTGTCGATGAAAAGCCGTAGCTGACTGGAGAGGTCCAGAAACGTCTTGTTGTAGGGCGTTGCGGACAGCAAGATCACCTTGCTGTCATTCTCCGAGATGTATTCCTGAATTGCGCGATAGCGGATGCCCTCGCGGTTGCGGAGGTTGTGACTCTCGTCGACGATGACCAGTCTATGACGGCGTAGTTCGGGGAGCCTGCTCTGGACTTGGGAGTGTGGCACGATGGTGGCGCGAAGGCCGTAGCGCTGCCTATAATCGTCCCACATCTTCACGAGGTTGACCGGGCACAGAATAAGCGTTTCGTAGCCGAAGTCGTCTTCGAAGACGCGCGCGAGTGCAGTCGCCATCAGTGTTTTGCCGAGGCCGACGACGTCGCCCAGCATCACCCCGCCGCGCTTGTTGAGATGGTGTGCAGCGATGCGCACCGCCGCTGCTTGGAAATCCAAAATCCGCTCGCGAAGGTCGGGCGGGATCTGGAAGCTGGCAAGCCCCGCGCGAGCTTCCTGCGAGAGGTGGTAGGCCATTTTTAGGTAGATTAGGTAGGGCGGCACGATCTCTGATCTCGCCCAGCTGGTCTCGATGATGGTAGCCAACTCGTCCGAGATGTCGATGCACCAGCGGTCGTTCCACCTATCGTCGAACCAGCCGGATAGCTTGGTGGTGGCATCGTGGTCGAGCACGTCGATGTTGAGCTCTCCCTGCGCGGCGAGACCCGACATAGTCAGGTTGCTGCTGCCCACGTAGCCGACGCGCGGAGTGATCTGGTCGGGCCGGTTCACAAGATAGAGCTTGGCGTGAAGCGTGTGTCGCAAGAACAGCTTCACTACCAGTTTTCGGTCGCGAATCTGACGTGCAAGCCTTTGAAGTGCCGCCTCGTCGGCCGACGTCGGCACGCCGATCGTAAGCTGAGCGCGGAAGTCCTCAGCGAGTTTCTTGCGTAGGCGCAGAGCAGCCTGATTGTCGAGCAGGCCGTCTTCGCCATGCAGGCTCAACAGGGCGCGTAGTTCATCTTGGGGCGCCTTCTGCATGCCGACCAACAGACGGCATTGGGCACCGTCGCCGCCATTCCATGGCTCAACGCGGGCATCAAGCCGCTGCCATCCTCGTAGGTTGAAATAGCCCACGCAGAAATCAGCGGAGGTGGCACCCTGCAATGTGAGGTCAAGAGCGTCGAGAAGTCGGTCGGAGATGTTATCGAAGACCCTAGGCATTTTACTGTTCCTGATTTCGCCTTGGGCGATCTGTCCCAATCTTTCGGAGCGTGGCGAACTTCAACCCTCTGCCAATAATCGCGAAAGCGCTACCACCCGATCCGGACGCGCCCGATAGATGATCAATCTCCCCTTACGTTCGTGCGTCACTACCCCGGCCCGAGCAAGAATACCCAGATGGTTGGACAGCGACGTGGGAGGGATCTTCAGTTTCGCGGCGATGTCGCCAGCGGACATACCGTCCGGACTCAACCCGGCAAGAAGCCGGTAGACGTTCAAACGGGTATCGTGAGCGAGTGCCGAGAGGGTCTGGATGGCGAGTGATTGTCGCATCATTCGACAATAGTCGTATGGTTGATAAATGCAAATGAAATTGGTGAAATCCTGTTCATCCTTTTCATCCTGCGACTATCGTTGAAATATCGTTGTAAATTTCTATATGTGTCTGGCTGATCAGGCGAAACCTCCGCGCCGGCGCGCCGGAGGGCAATGAGAAGGAGGCATCATGGCTTTAGTCGCGACCCTGTCCGAGCGTGTCTGCGCACCGGTCCCCGTCACCATCCCGACCCACTTCCGACCGTCCGCCGCGACACGCAGCTGCGATCCCCTTGATCCCGACGAGCCCGCCGACACTCCGGTGCTCACCACGGATCGCCGGCTGCGTCGCCTAGCGATGCTGGCGGCCGACACCGGCGCCCGTTTCGTGCGGGAGGGACTGCCTCACGATCCGGTGGCATGGCTGCTGGCGCCGCGCATGTTGTTCAGCGGTCGGTCGGCGATTGATGCCTGTCAGGACCGCGAGCCTTTCCTGCGAGCCACCCTCTTGCACGGCCTTTCGCTAGGCCTTGATGCCGATGCCGACGAGCTCGACGCGCTGCTCTCCGACGATCCGGACGACGGCCTCGGTGGCGATAATGACGACTATCCCGACGAAGCAGACGACGAGACATACGAGGGTGACGAGGCCTCGATGCGGTTCGACGCGCCCGAGATGCGCCTTTTCTCCTGCATTGTGGAAGGACCACTGGGCCCTGGCGATCGCTGCGTGCAGGCGTTTTGCGCGATGGTAGCACCCGACGAGACTTGGGCCCGCCGCCGCCTCACGACGCGATATGGCACAAGTCTGGCTGACGCGGCGACAGTGAGCGAGGGTTTCGATTGCGAGAGCACGCTTGCGGGTATGCTGCTCTCGGAACCGATGCGGCGTATGTTGGCGACCGTGGCCCGCAATCCGGCTTGCGAACTCGGCGCGGGGCTGGATGTGCAGGTCGAGCAGCGGTTTGCCGCATGAGGGCGGTGCCTAAGGCGGACATCGTAGGGGTGCCGGTTCCGGCCGGCACCCTTGCGCGCGCGCTCGACCGGCACGACGACTACCGGGTGCTCAGGCGCATTCAGCCGATGGATGTGAGGCAGCCGCGCTTCAAGCGGACGGACGAGCTCACCGTCTGCGTGCTGGACACCGAGACGACCGGCCTTGATCCCAGGAACGATCGCATCATCGAACTGGCGTTGCAGAACGTGCGCATCGATGAGCACGGTCGCATCGTGGACTCTGGCCTTTCGCGGAGCTGGCTGGAGGATCCCGGGGAACCTCTTTTGCCCGAGATCGTCAAAGTGACCGGACTGACCGACGCCCAGCTCGCCGGCAAGTCGATCCACGACGGCGAGGCTTATGGCGCGATCACGAGCGCCGATGTCGTAGTTTGCCACAACGCGGCGTTCGACCGCCCTTTCGTGGAGGAGCGGCTGGGCGTCAGGGGGCAGGCTTGGATCTGCAGCATGAATGACATGGACTGGCGCGAGCACGGCTTCGAGGGCCGTTCGCAGACCCAGCTGCTGCTCCAGTGTGGCTGGTTCTACGACGCTCATCGCGCGGCGTCCGACGTCAACGCGCTACTGCACCTCATCGACCATCGACTCGACACCGGTGGGACGGTGATGCGCGAGTTGCTCCGCACAGCCGCCAGGCCGACGTGGAGGATTGAGATGACGGAAGCGCCCTTCGCCGCGCGCGTCGCTCTTAAGGGGAGGGGCTATCGCTGGAACGCCGATCGCAAGGTCTGGTGGCGCGAAGTGAGCGAGGCAGGGATGGTTGATGAGACGGAGTTCGCCAGGGACTACGTCTATGGTGGTGCGGGTTCGCCCAAGGTCGAACCCGTCACTTGGCGCGAACGATACTCGCACCGTTGAAAGCTAATGCCTATCGACTGCGGGGGCTTCGTAGCGTCCGTCACAAGCGTCGGGTGCCTAGGGCCGACGCTGGCGGCGCTAACCCGCTTTCGGATTCGCCCGGACGCGCTTGGTAGGTGTCTTGGCTTCGATCGGGGTCGATGGGTGGGTGAAGCGCTCGGCGGCGATGCGTGCCTCCGCGAAGTGCTTCTCGCTGATGTGAGGAGCGATTCGTCTCAGGTATTCATCAGTCTGAAGCATCCCGGATCGGTCGCTGAGGGAAAGGCTCGGCAGGGGCGGGAAATCCCGTGCAACGAGCACGGCGTTCAAGTCGACGAGGTCCCGATCCAGGTCGGCGCTGAGGGCCCTCAGCCACTTGAAACGGATCGCCAGCCGGACTGCCCGGATCTCCCAGCGGATGTAGCGCATGCTGGGACCCCCGAGCCGGCCCCTCGTTGTCTCCTCGAGCCGACGTGTCCGGGAGTGCACGTAGGCGCCGACCGCGATGCCGACCCCGAGCCAAATGCACCAGGCGAAGTGGTCATCGAAGAGACGCTCAAGCATGATCGCCCCGAATTCCCTGATGGAGGCGCCATGCGCATCCACGAGCAGCTTTGCCAACGGTGCCAGCAGGGCGGCTAGAATGGCCTTTAGAGCAAGACCGCGTATCTTTCGGAGCATGGTCGACGAGTAACATGATTTCTTTTCCCATTGCTTAAGTCACAATCTCGATTGAAATCCGTGACCGCGCCGGGTGCGGATGACTTTGATATCCACAGCGCCGTAAGCGAGAGGGGTCGGCGACACGGGGCGCGCGTCAGAACGCCTGGGCGAGTTAGCTCTCGATGCCGCTGAGGATCATGTGGCCGTCGCCGATCGCCTTCATCTGTTCCGCGAGCCACCGGCACTGATCGAGCACGTAGCCCTCGTCGCGGTAGACTTGCTCCACGGTGCCCAGGAGCTGAGATGACGCACTGGAAGCCCGCTGTTTGGGAACGAGGTCGGTGGGCTGATTGCACTCGAAGCCGATCCACCACATGTCATCGCGCGCTTGCGCATGCACGGGTGTCTGCGAGGTGCGCATTCGCTCATCGAGCGAGATGTGGCATACCGACCTGTCCTCCGGCTCCGGCCCCAGGCAGGGCTCCGCGTAGTTGATCCCGCCGTGGACCCGCAGGCCGAGATCGCGCAGGGCCGACGCGCTGTAGCCGAACAGCGGGTGCCCGGGCTTGACCCCGACGTAGCCCTCCAGATGGCCGCCCCCCGCCGATCGGCGGATGATGCAACCGTATCCCGTAGCCGCGTCGATCCAGGCCACCTTTTCGGCCTCGATGTTCCAAGGACCCGGCGAATTCGGTGCCACGTCCTGCACGTGATAGACCGCATCGACGCGGACCAGTTCGTTGCCCATTTGGCGAATGGTGGTCGGAGGCGGGGCAGGGGCGATCGAAAGGGCTTTGGACGGTTTCTTCGCCATGTCAGATATTTCCATTAATCAAGGAGTTCGCGAACGACGCAGCGTGGCCGGCGGCATTTCGCGGGATGGGACCGAAGCCGGGCGGTTCGTCCCATTGCTTGGAGTCGAGAGGAGATTCCGAACAAATTCCAGCGAAGTTGAGCTCGGCGTAAAATACCCGCAGCGCCCGCACCGTGGGCGCTAGCTCGGCGGCAACGCGAACGCGGTCTGCAATGTCGCCAGCGGACCGCAGATGTATCGACATCTGCGCACGTTCCGACTGGCGGGTGTTGAGGAAATCCGCGACCTTCACGCGCCCATGGAACGCAGACTCCGTGAATATGTCGCTAGGGCCATCGCCGTGCAGATGCCGGAACGCCACATATGACAGGACGACCTCCCGCACCTGCTCGCGCCGAGCTTCGGGTTGCTTGTCGACGGCGCGGGTGACGACGTCGGTGATCGGACCGCCGTTTGGCTCTATGGTCGTGAGGATGGCCGGATTGGACGGTGGCGCTGCCTGCTTCGTCGACGCCGGAAACGGTGGCACCCACTCGGGCACGCGTTTGACCAAGGTCCAAAGGGGAAGCCTAGCCTCTTCGTCGGTATACGAATTGAACCCGAAATGCTCCAAGGCAAGCGCCGGAATAGGCGCCATCGTGCAGACAGGCATCGAGACCGTAGCTATGATGCCGGTTCCGTCTGAGCACGGCGACGCGCGCTTGACCTCGAGGCTTCCCAAATACTCGGCCAGAGGAACGCCGGTGAGGTCGACTACCTCACCCAACGTGGAGCCGGCAGCGGCTTCCACGGCTCCCAGGCATCGCTTCGCACCGACCATCAGGTAGGTCTCCCGATCCTGCCCGATCGTCAAGTCCGGGGCGAGCTCGCAGGAAGTCGTCAGTAGGACCGGTCCAACTCGGCTAAGGCGATGCTGCAGGACGCGCCGAGCATCTCCGGTAATTTCGATTTCGGTATCCCACGCAGCGTCCTGCCAGATCTGGTAGGAGCTGGTCTTGTTGAGCCGCAGCAGTTGTTCGGTGATCGGCGTCGTCAGCAAGGTCCACGCTGGCAGCTCACCTCCCTGGGGCTGACGGGCGGCAGACATCATTGTCTCGCGCGCAAGATTCGCGAGCGTCAGGTCGAGCGTCAGCCGGAGATCGCTGCGATTCGTTGGATCCGTGTCGGAGCGGAGAATGGTGGGGCCAGCGGTGGCCAGAGGAGCTGGGGGCGTGACAGCGATAATCTCGTCGCCGGCGAACAATCCGATGTCGGCTTCAGAGAGACCACGCGCGCTGAGCTCGTTGTAGACCGCACGGCCTGCTACCGTGTCTTCCCACCCGATATTGCGCCGACCGAAGTCGAGCTCGTTGTGGTGAGGTAAACACCAAGCCGTGGTGTAATGAAGGGGCGTGTCGAACGCCTCGGGCCGTATGGGCAATTCATCTCTCCAACTCGTTGATCGAGCTAGAGAATGAGGTCACCGGACGGCGTAATCCAACCATTTCGCGGGCAGCGACTTTGTCCCATCGGGCAAAGTCTATTGGGCAAGGGATAGAGGAAATGGATGCCCGACAAGGACTCGAACCTTGATTGACGGAGTCAGAGTCCGCTCTCTTACCATTAGAGGATCGGGCACCAAGAGCGGGCGCCTTTAGGTCGGTCGGGTGGGGGCTGTCAACCGCCCGCGGGCCGCGCCGCTTGTCGTTTCGTCGCTTAGCCGCTAGCTCTGGTCACAAGCACCGAGCGGTCGGTACGCGGCCGTGACGGACGAGAACATAAGTGTGAGTATGCGGCCGTGGGGGATCGACCCGCCCGAGCGCCGTTCGGCCCGCGTCGCGAGGCGCCCCGTCCGGCGAGACAGCCATCCGGACCGCCTGCGTCCGGAGCGTCGGCGACCGGCGCAGCTGCGCCCGCGCCCGTCGCGCGGGGCCGCTGGCCGCAGGCGCGGCATTATGCGGCGCTGGACCTTGGCACCAACAATTGCCGCCTGCTGATCGCGCGCCCGCAGGGGTCGGGATTTGCGGTCGTCGATGCGTTCAGCCGGATCGTGCGGCTGGGCGAGGGGCTGGCCGCGACCGGGCGCCTGTCGGACGAGGCGATCGAGCGGACCATCGCGGCGCTGCGCGTCTGCGCCGATAAGCTGAAGCGCCGCGACGTGGCGCTGGCGCGATCGGTCGCGACCGAAGCCTGTCGCCGCGCGAGCAACGGTCAGGCGTTCATCGAGCGCGCGTACCGCGAAACCGGCATCATGCTCGACATCATCTCGGCGGAGGAGGAAGCGCGGCTGGCCGTGCTCGGCTGCCACGCGCTGATCGAGCCGGGCGACGGCGCCGCGCTGGTCTTCGACATCGGCGGGGGATCGACCGAGCTGGTGCTGGTCGATACCCGCCCTGCGATCCCGACCATCCTCGACTGGCACAGCGCGCCGTGGGGGGTGGTGTCGCTGACCGAGCATGTCGGCGCGGGCGGGCCCGAAACGTATGATGCGATGCGCAACGTGGTGCGCGACAGCTTTGCCGGGTTCGCCGCGCGGCTGCCCGAGGTCGGGCATCGGCGACTGCTGGGCACGTCGGGGACGGTCACGACCTTGGCCAGCGTCCATCTGGGGCTGGCGAGCTATGACCGGTCGGCGATCGACGGATTGCTGATGCCGGCGGCGTCGATGCGCGCGGTCAGCCGGCGGATCGCGGCGCTGGACATGGCGGGACGATCGAAAGTGGCGTGCATCGGGCCGGAGCGCGCCGACCTGGTCGTGGCGGGCTGCGCGATCCTGGAGGAAATCCTGGACATCTGGCCCGCCGAACAGCTCGGCATCGCCGACCGCGGCATCCGCGAGGGCATCTTGCGGCGATTGATGGGAACACGGAAATGAGTAGGGGCGGCTCCGGGGGACGGACGCGAGTGAAGACTTCGCGCGGGCGGACGGCGCAATCCACGCGCTGGCTCGAACGGCAATTGAACGACCCCTATGTGAAGCGCGCCAAGGCCGAGGGCTATCGCAGCCGCGCGGCGTACAAGTTGATCGAGCTCGACGAACGCTTCGCGCTGCTGCGCGGGGCCAAGCGCGTCGTCGACCTGGGCATTGCGCCTGGCGGCTGGGCGCAGGTGGTGCGCAAGCAGCTGCCCAAGGCAGCCGTGGTCGGCATCGACCTGCTGCCGGTCGATCCGATCGAAGGTGTCATCATCTACCAGATGGACTTCATGGACGATGCCGCGCCCGGCCTGCTGGTCGAGGCACTGGGCGGGGCGCCCGACCTGGTCATTTCCGACATGGCGGCGAACACGGTCGGGCACCCGCAGACCGATGCGCTGCGAACGATGGCGCTGGTCGAGACCGGGCTCGCCTTCGCGATCGACGTGCTGGAGCAGGGCGGGACGTTCGTCGCCAAGGTGTTCGCCGGCGGCGCGGATTCGACGCTGGTGGCGGAGATGAAGCGCAATTTCACGTCCGTGAAGCACGCGAAACCGCCGGCGAGCCGGAAGGGCTCGAGCGAATGGTATGTGGTAGCGCAGGGGTTTAAGGGACGGTCAGCGGAATAGCCTAGCTATTCCGCGTCGCGGACCGCCCCCGGCCGGCGGGCGCAGCCCGTCCGACGACACGGGCTTTGCCCGTGGCGGGCCAGAGGCAGCCGCCGCGCCAGCCCCAGACCGCCCCACCCCCGACCGCTCCCTTCCAAGGAGGGGAGTATCCTACCGCCGCTGCGCGAACAGCCACGCCGGCAACGCGGGATCGCCGAACCCCGGATCCCAGGCATTGTGGTTCACGCCCTTAAGCTCCCTGTAGGTCACCCGCGCCCCCGCCGCGGTCAGCGCCGCCGCCATCGCGCGGGAATCGGCGACCGGCACGACGTCGTCGCGGTCGCCGTGAACGATCCACACCGGCAGCTTCGCGATGCGCCGGGCGACGGCGGCGTAGGGATCACCGGCGTTGGCGGGCACGATCGGCTGGTAATCACGGATCGCGATCGGCTGGACGAAACCGCAGATGACGACGAGCGCGGCGAAGCGGCCCGGATTCTCGTAAGCGATCTTCCAAGTGCCGTTGCCGCCCATCGACAGCCCGGCGAGGTAGGTGCGCGCGCGGTCGGTGCGGAACTCGCGCTCGGTGGCGTCGAGCGCGGCCAGCGCGATGGCGGTGCTGTTCTGCCACAGCCGGTCGGCGGGCGCCTGCGGAAACACGATGATCGCGCGCCAGCGTTCGGGATGCTGACGCACCGCGTGACCCAGACCTACGTCGGTCTGGAGCAGCCCGTCCGACCCGCGCTCGCCCGCTCCGTGGAGAGCCAGAATTACCGGGAGGCGCTCGCCGCGCTTCGCATCGCGGGGGACGTACACCTGGTAGCGGTGGGCGACGCCGGCGACGGTCAGCTGGCGGTCGAGGAAGCCGGTGTCGCGGGCGTGGGCGGCGGTGGCGGCGAGGCTCAGCAACAGGCCGGCGAGGAGGGTGAGGATGCGCATGCCGGCTTTGTGGGCGGGTTGGGCGCAAAAGACAAAGGCCGGTGGCGTTGCCGCCCCGGCCTTTTGTTCTCATCTCGGGGCCCGACGCGGGCAAAGCCCGCGTCGTCGGACGGGCTTTCAGCCCGCCGGCCGGAGTAAGGCTTTTCGCGGATTAGCTTTCGCTAATCCGCTACCTTACTCGTAATCTCCACCCACATTCGTATTCCGCGGCGGTGCAGCCGCAGTCAGGCGCAGGGCCTCGGCAGCGCCGGCCAGCGAGCCGATCTCGTCCGGGGCTTCCTCGTCGTCGATCTGGACCTTCTGCAGGCTGGAGACGACCGATTCGGACAGGTTCGCCGGGGTCACCGTCTGCTCGGCGATCTCGCGCAGCGCGACGACCGGGTTCTTGTCGCGGTCACGCTCCAGGGTCAGCTCGGCACCGCCCGAAATCTGGCGCGCACGCTGAGCGGCCAGCAGGACCAGGTCGAAGCGGTTCGGGATCTTGTCGACGCAATCTTCGACGGTAACGCGCGCCATGAGCGGTTTCCTCAGGATGGAATTCGGGTGTCGGGAAAGGGCAGGCGCTTAGGCGGGGCGTGTCCACGAGTCAAGGAAATCGGACTTGCGCGCGCCCCGCGGTGCAGGGCACACGCAAGCGCATGGACGAGCCGCCGCCGCAGCCCAGCTTCACCGTCGACGGCAATGTGCTCACCCTGCTCGACACCGGGCCGCGGCGGCTGGACGCGCTGGTCGCGCTGATCGACGGCGCGCAAAGTTCGCTGCGGATCCTGTTCTACATCTATGTCGCCGACCACGCCGGGCGGCGGGTGCGCGATGCGCTGGTCGCCGCCTGCGCGCGCGGCGTCGCCGTGTCGCTGACGATCGACGGCATGGGCAGCGAGCCCGCCGCGCGCGACGATTTCTTCGATCCCTTGAGCGCCGCGGGCGCCGACGTGTGCCAGTTCATTCCGCGCCTCGGTCGCCGCTATCTGCTGCGCAACCACCAGAAGCTGGCGATCGCCGATGAGCAGCGCGGGATCATTGGCGGATTCAACGTGCAGGACAGTTATTTCGGGACCGTCGCCGAACAGGCGTGGCGCGATCTGGGGCTGGTGATCGAGGGGCCGGCGGTCGCGCGGCTCGCCGGATATTACGACGCGCTGTCGCAGTGGATGCACACGCCCAAGGCCAAGCTGCGCGCGCTGCGCCGCCTGCTCAAGCACTGGAGCGAGCCGCACGGCGACGCCCGCTGGCTGTTCGGCGGACCGACCCGGCGGATGAGCCCCTGGGCCAAGGTGGTGCGCGACGACATGCGCCGCGCGCGCCAGACCGACATCATCGCCGGATATTTCGCCCCGAGCCCGGCGATGCTGCGTCGCCTCGACAAGGTGGGCCTGCGCGGGCGGGTGCGGATCGTGCTGCCGTCGAAGACCGATCACGGCGCGGCGCTGTGGGCGTCGCATTTCACCTATGCGGGGCTGTTGCGGAAGGGTGTCGAAATCTTCGAATATCGCCCGACCAAGCTGCATACGAAGCTCTACGTCATCGACGACACAGTCCATGTCGGATCGGCCAATTTCGACATGCGCAGCCTGTTCCTGAACCTGGAGCTGATGTTGCGCATCCATGACCCCGCGTTTGCCGCGCACGCCCGCGCCTATGTCGACGGGGAGATCGCGCAGTCCGAGGTCATCACCGCCGCGCTGGAGAAATCGCGGACCAACTGGTGGATGCGGATCAAGCAGTTCGGGGCGTATTTCGTGATGGCGATCCTCGACCCCAGCGTGTCGCGGCGGCTGAATTTCGGGGATGAGCGATGATCGCGGGACTGGAGTTGGGCGGCACCAAATGCGTCGCGGTGCTGGGCGATGCCGACGGCACGATCATCGAGCGGGTGAGCGTGCCGACCACCGACCCCGACACGACGCTGACCGCGCTGGAGGCGGTGCTCGATCGCTGGCGGTTCGAAGGCATCGGCATCGCCGCGTTCGGCCCGCTCGACCTCGATCGCGCGAGCCCGACCCACGGCGACCTGGCGGCGACGCCGAAGCCGGGGTGGACGGGCGCGCGCCTGCTCGGGCGGTTCCGCGATCGTTACGGCGTGCCCACCGCGATCCAGACCGATGTCGAGGGCGCTGCGCTGGCCGAGGGGCGCTGGGGCGCGGCCACTGGGCTCGCCGATCACGTCTATATCACCATCGGCACCGGCGTCGGCATCGGCGCGATCGTGCGCGGCCAGCCGGTCGGCGGCGTGATGCACGGCGAGGCCGGGCACATGCGCGTGGGGCGTGCGGGCGGCGATGGCTTCTCAGGCGTGTGCCCGTTTCACGGCGACTGCCTCGAGGGGCTGGTGTCCGGCCCGGCGATCGGCGCGCGGACAGGGCTGGCGGGGTCGGATGTGCCCGCCGACCATCCGGTGTGGGACGCGGTCGTCGCCGAACTGGCGGCGGCGCTCCACAATCTGGTGCTGACGCTGGCGCCGGCACGGATCGCAATCGGCGGCGGCGTGTTCGCCGGGCGTCCCGAGCTGTTCGCGCCGCTGCGCGCCGCTTTGGTCGAGAGCCTGGCCGGATACGGGCGCACGGCGATGTGGGCGGCGACGATCGACACGCGCGTCGGGCCGCCGGGGCTTGGCGACCTGGCCGGGCCGATGGGGGCGATTGCGGTCGGGCTGGGGGCTTTGGGGCGGTAGTCAGGAAGAAGGAATGGGTTCACGCGAAGGCGCGAAGGCGCGAAGAGGTTTCCTAACCGTCTCCGTCTCGCGCCAGCGAGACCTTTTATCGCCTCGGCTGCCGATCAAATTAAGGGTCGCTTGCGCGACGGAGGTATCCCCGATTGCAACCGCTTCGCGCCTTCGCGCCTTTGCGTGAACCGTTACTTCCTCAACCGCTCCGCATGCCATGCGACATGATCGGCCATGAACGTCGAGATGAAGTTGTAGCTGTGGTCGTAGCCCGGCTGCATCCTGAGCGTCAGAGGGATGCCCGCGCGGTCGCACGCGGCGCGCAGCAGGTCGGGCTTCAGCTGTGCGCTCAGGAAGTTGTCGGCGTCGCCCTGGTCGACCAATATCTCCGCCACCCGCGCGCCATCGTCGATCAGCGCGCACGCATCATAGGCCCGCCATTTCGCCCGATCGGGACCGAGGTAGCCGCCCAGCGCCTTTTCTCCCCACGGACACTCCAGCGGCGATGCGATCGGCGCGAAGGCTGAGACGCTGCGGAAGCGGTCGGGGTTGCGGAGCGCAATGGTCAGCGCGCCGTGGCCGCCCATCGAATGGCCGGTGACCGACTGGCGCGACAGGTCCGCGGCGGGAAATTCGGCGGCGACCAGCGCGGGCAGTTCGTCCTCGACATAGGATCGCATGCGGAAATTCGCCGACCACGGTGCCTCCTTCGCGTCGACGTAGAAGCCCGCCCCCTGCCCGAAATCCCAAGCATCGTCGTCGGGCACCCCTTCCCCGCGTGGGGACGTGTCGGGGGCGATGAAGACGACCCCGGCCTCGGCACAGGCGCGGCGGTACTCGCCCTTGTCGGTGACGTTGGCGTGGGTGCAGGTCAGGCCTGAAAGATACCACAGCACCGGCAGGCGCGTACCGCTTTCGTGCGCGGGCACGAAAACCGAGAAAGTCATGTCGGTACCGGTCGCCGACGACGCGTGGCGGTAGATGCCCTGGACCCCGCCAAACGCCTTGCTTTCGCTCAAGGTTTCGATTGCCACGCTGGACTCCTTCTGTGTCAGAACGTAAGTAGAACGCGATGGCTCAGCTCGATGTCCGCGAAAAGCTCGCGATCCTCGCGGATGCTGCGAAATATGATGCGTCGTGTTCGTCGTCGGGCACCTCTAAACGCACGTCGGTGGGTGGCAAGGGCATCGGTTCGACCGAGGGCTCGGGCATCTGTCACGCCTATGCGCCCGATGGCCGCTGCATCAGCCTGCTGAAAATCCTGCTGACCAACAGCTGCATCTTCGACTGCCATTATTGCATCAACCGCAAGAGCTCGAACGTTCGCCGCGCGCGCTTCACGGCGCGCGAGGTCGTCGATTTGACGCTCAGCTTCTACCGCCGCAATTATATCGAGGGGCTTTTCCTGTCGTCGGGGATCATCGGATCGTCGAACTACACGATGGAGCAGATCGTCGAGGTCGCACGCTCGCTGCGCGAGGATCATGACTTCCGCGGTTATATCCACCTGAAGACGATCCCCGACGCCGATCCCGAGCTGGTGCATCAGGCCGGGCTCTATGCCGACCGCGTGTCGATCAACGTCGAGCTGCCTACGACCGGCGGGCTGAAGCGGCTGGCACCAGAAAAGGATATCGGGCGGATCGAGGGCGCCATGGCCGATACGAAGACGGCGATCATCGACACCAGGGATGCGCGCAAGAAATATCGCTCCGCGCCCAAATTCGCGCCCGCCGGCCAATCGACCCAGATGATCGTCGGCGCCGATGCCGCGACCGACAGCGATATCGTCGGCAAGGCGGCGAGCCTGTACGGGCGTTTCGGCCTGCGCCGCGTCTATTATTCGGCGTTCAGCCCGATCCCCGAAGCGTCGAGCGTCCTGCCGCTGAAGCGTCCGCCGCTGATGCGCGAACATCGGTTGTATCAGTCCGACTGGCTGATGCGATTCTACGATTATTCACCGGCGGAAGTCGCATCGGCGGCGGATGCGGCGACGGGCATGTTGCCGCTCGACATCGATCCCAAGCTCGCCTGGGCGCTGAAGTTCCGCGATCGCTTTCCGGTCGATATCAACCGCGCGCCGCGCGAGATGCTGCTGCGTGTGCCGGGGCTGGGGACGAAGGCGGTGGGCGCGATCCTGTCGTCCAGGCGGTGGCGACGGCTGCGGCTGGACGACGTCGCGCGGCTGACGGTGTCGGTGACGAAGATCCGGCCGTTCATCGTCGCGGAGGACTGGCGCCCGGTCATGCTGTCCGACCGCGCCGACCTGCGCCCGCTGGTCGCGCCGAAGATCGAACAGATGGAATTGTTCGGATAATGTCGCATAAGATGCGGTAAATATTGGAGAGGCCGCCCGTGAAGCATCTGCTCGCCATTTTTGCCGTTATCGCCAGCCCCGCCGCCGCCCGCACCATCACCGTGACGCCCGGCGGCGACGCGCAGGAGAAATTGCAGGGCGCACTGATCGAGGCACAGCCGGGCGACGTCGTCGAGATCGCGGCGGGGCGCTATGCGCTGACCGACGGGCTGTCGTTGGACGTCAACCGGGTGACCGTCCGTGGGGCCGGACCGGGCAAGACCATCCTCGACTTCAAGGGGCAACTGGCGGCGGGCGAGGGATTGCTGGTGACGTCGGACGACGTCGTGCTGCGCGGCTTCGCGGTCGAGGATTCGAAGGGCGACGGCATCAAGTCGAAGGGCGCCGACCGCATCGTGTACAAGGATGTGCGCGTCGAATGGACCGGGGGGCCGAAGGAAACCAACGGCGCCTACGGCGTATATCCGGTCGAAAGCCGCGACGTGCTGATCGACGGGGCAGTGGTGAAGGGGGCGTCGGACGCCGGCATCTACGTCGGGCAGAGCGAGAACATCATCGTCCGCAATTCAGCTGTCAGCGGCAACGTCGCCGGGATCGAGATCGAGAACAGCCGTCACGCCGACGTGATCCACAACCTGGCCGAGCACAACACCGGCGGCATCCTGGTGTTCGACCTGCCCAACCTGCCGAAGATGGGCGGCGGCGACGTGCGGATCGTCCAGAACAAGGTGACGAACAACGACCAGCCGAACTTCGCGCCCAAGGGCAACATCGTCGCGAGCGTGCGGATGGGAACGGGCGTGCTGGTGATGGCGAACGACGGGGTCGAGGTGACCGAAAATCTGCTGGAGGGCAATGCGACGTCGAACGTGATGATCGTCGCGTACCGCAACGCCTTCAAGGACGCGAAGTACAACCCGCTGCCGCGACGGATCGCGGTGCACACCAACAAGCAGGGCCGCGCCGGGTTTGCGCCGCAACTGCCGGGTGCCGCGCAATTGCTGGCGGCGTTCGGCGACCAGCTGCCGCCGGTGCTGTGGGACGGGACGGGCGAAGGCATCGCAGTGGCCGACGGTGCGGTGTTGAACATGAACGTCGCGCTGGGCGCGGCGATGGAGACGGCGAAGCCGGCACCCGCCGACCTGTCGAAGGTCGCACGCGGGCCGTCGCGCGCGGCGGTGGTGCTGCCCACGGCGATGGAGGCGGCGGCGCGGTGATCGGGCCATCTTCCTTCGGTGTTCCCCCGAAGGCGGGAACCCAGAGTCAGGCAGTGCCAGCGCCCGTAACCCTGGGTTTCCGCCTGCGCGGGGGCACCGCTGCGTTCGTGGGGCCGTGCTTTGTTTGACCACAAATCCACCTCCCCGGCGAAGGCCGGGGCCCAGTCGGGAGACGTCGCAACTGGACCCCGGCTTTCGCCGGGGAAATGGCTAGCGGCGATCGTTTCGGGCGGTTGCCTGATCGTCGTCCTCGCCGCAGCGACCACCGACGCCCGCCGGGTCGACGACGCCGCGATCCTCGCCGACGGATACCCGCCCACCCTCTCGGCCTTCCGCTTCTTCACCGATATCAAGGCCCGCACGCCCGCGACCCACGTCACCGCTTACGCGCTCAACACCCCATTGTTCTCCGACTATGCCGAGAAGCAGCGCTACATGTACGTGCCCGCGGGCAAGACCGCGCGCTACGATGCGAGCGCCGTGCTCGACTTCCCCGTCGGCAGCGCGCTCATCAAGACGTTCGGCTATGGCGCTGGCGCCGCGTTTCGCCCGATCGAAACGCGGTTGCTGCTGCGCCGCGCAAGCGGCTGGGTGGCGATTCCCTATGTCTGGAACGCCGACCTGAGCGACGCGGTCCTGAAACGCTCCGGCACGCGCGTGCCGGTCAGTTTCACCGATCCGAGCGGGCAGGCGCGGACGATCAGCTATGCCGTGCCGAACCAGAACCAGTGCAAGGATTGCCACGCGCTGTCGGGGGCGATCACGCCGATCGGGCCGACCGCGCGTAACCTGAACGACGGCGCGCGGCTGCAGGCGCTGGTGGCGGCGAAGCTGCTCGACCGTGCGCCCGCCGGTGCGCCACGGCTGGCGCGATGGGACGACGCTGCCGCGCCGGTCGAGGCACGGGCGCGCGCGTACCTCGAGGTCAATTGTGCGCATTGTCACAACGCCCGCGGTGCTGCCTCGAATTCGGGGCTGTGGCTCGACTGGCAGCAGGCCGACGCCGTCGCGCGCGGCATCGGCAAGCGCCCGGTCGCGGCGGGGCGTGGCTCCGGCGGGCGCGATTTCGACATCGACCTCGGACACCCGGAGCGATCGATCCTGACCTACCGGATGGAAAGCACCGAACCCGGCGTCGCCATGCCCGAACTCGGTCGCGCGACCGTGCATGCCGAGGGGGTCGCGCTGCTCAATGGCTGGATTGCCGGCATGCAATCGACTCGCAAGTGAAACAAGTGTGCGGGTCGCCGGTTACGGCTGGCGAAGGAGACACCACTTGGCCGACGCCCGCATCTTTGCCGACCTGAAGGCGGACCACGACCGCCACCGCGCCCTGCTCGCGAAGCTGGCCGAGACCAGCGGCGCGAGCGACGAGCGCAAGGCGCTGTTCGACGAATTCCGCACCGAAGTCGGCGCGCACGCCGCTGCGGAAGAGGAATCGCTCTACGCGACCATGCTCGGCAAGCCCGATCTGCGCGAAGATGCGGTGCATTCGGTCAGCGAGCACAAGGAGATCAGCGACATGCTGGGCGAGCTCGCCGACATCGACATGTCGTCGAGTGCGTGGATGGCGAAGTTCAAGGAGCTGCGCCACGAGTACGAGCACCATATCGACGAGGAGGAGGAAGAGATGTTCCCCGCCGCGTCGGACGGCCTGAGCAACGCCGAGGAAGCGAAACTCGCCAAGATCTTCGAGGATCGCAAGCCCAAGGAACTGGAACGCGCCGAAGCCAATCCGCCGGGGAGCGACGAGCGCGAGTGAGGGTCGCCACGCTCGCTGCCGAGGATGATTTCGACGGATGGCGGGACGCCGCGCGCAATCTGGTGGCGGCGTCGGTACCGCCGTCGGACGTGGTGTGGCAGGTCGGCGAAACCCCAGCCGATCTGTTCGGGGACGAGGGCGTCGTCGAAAGCCATGCGCCGGCGTTCCGCGTGCCCCGCGCCTTCGTCGATCTGGCCCGGACGGTCGTACTCCACGCTGATCCGCAACGCTTCGCCCTGCTCTACACGCTGCTGACGCGGGTGCTGGCGCAGCCGAAGCTGGTCGACGACCGCGCCGATCCGCTGGTCCGCAAGCTGGACGAGATGGCAAAAGCGGTGCGGCGCGACATCCACAAGATGCGTGCGTTCGTGCGGTTTCGCGAGGTCGAGCAGGACGGGGAAACCCGCTTCGTCGCCTGGTTCGAGCCCGAGCATCATATCGTTCGCGAGAATGCGCGGTTCTTCGTCAACCGCTTCACGACGATGCGCTGGTCGATCCTGACGCCCGAAGTTTCGATCCACTGGGATGGCGAGGCGCTGGCGCAGGGGCCGGGCGCCGCGCGGACCGATGCTCCCGAGGGCGATCCAATCGAGGACGTGTGGAAAACCTATTACGCGTCGATCTTCAACCCTGCCCGGCTGAAGGTCGGCGCGATGTTGAAGGAGATGCCCAGGAAATACTGGAAGAACATGCCCGAAACCGCGCTCGTCCCGGCGCTGGTGGCGGGCGCGCAGGCGCGGGAGGTGGCGATGATCGACAAGGCTCGAACCGCCGTGGGCGGCAATATTGCGGCGGCCTGGGCGGCGCTGGCCGAGGAGGCCAAGGGCTGCACGCGCTGCGACCTGTATCGCCCCGCGACGCAGACGGTGTTCGGCGAAGGCCCGGTCGATGCGCGGATGATGTTCGTCGGCGAGCAGCCCGGCGACCAGGAGGATCTGGCGGGGCACCCCTTCGTCGGGCCGGCGGGGCAGGTGTTCGACCGGGCGATGGGCGAGGCCGGGATCGACCGTGCGGGCGTGTACGTCACCAACGCGGTCAAGCACTTCAAGTTCGAGCCGCGCGGCAAACGCCGCATCCATTCGAAGCCCGATGCGGGGGAGATCGAGGCGTGCCGCTGGTGGATCGATCAGGAGCGCGCGATCGTCCGACCCGAAATGACGGTGGCGCTGGGCGCGACTGCGGCGCGATCGCTGCTGGGGCGGGTCGTCACCATCGGGCGCGAGCGTGGGCGCGCCATCGCGCTGCCTGATGGCGGGGCTGCGTGGATTACGGTGCACCCCAGCTATTTGCTGCGCTTGCCCGACAAGGCGCAGGCCGAGGAGGAATATGCCCGCTTCGTCGATGACCTGAAGGCGGCGCACGCGCGACTGACCGAATAAGCGCGCAAAAATTCGCGGTGACCAGAATCTTCACCGCAACGATTCAGCTCTTGGCAAGCGGCGATTGAGACCCTGCCTCCGGGGAACGAACGGGGGTTCAACATGAAAAGGGTTCTTGGGTACGCCGCGGCTGCGGCCATGGGTCTGCTTGCGCACGGCGCGTCGGCGCAGGCGACCGGCGACTATTATCCGACCGAGGAAGGGCTGGAGGCGCCGCTGGTGGCGCCGACCCCGCCCGCCGGGGCCGCGGCGACGCTGCGCCTGCCCGAGCGCGATGCCACCGGGCACTGGGCGACGCCCAACCGCGACCTAACGCCGGCGGCAGCGGCTTGGCATCTGCGAGCGGCGCTGAACGTCGCAGCGCTCGGCTGCCGGGGCGCACAGGATGCACAGCGGATCGCGGCCTATAACGCGCTGCTGGCGGGCAAGCGCGAGTTGCTGACCACCGCCGAGGTTACGCTGCGCGCCGAATATCGCGCCCGCTACGCCGACGCATGGCAGCCGCAGCACGACGGTGCGATGACGCGGCTCTACAATTTCTTTGCGCAGCCGACGTCGCAGGCGGCATTCTGCGCCGAGGCGGACGTGGTGCTGGCCGAAGCGGTGGCGGCAACGCCCGAGGCGTATCAGGCGATGGCCGCGGCAGCGCTAGCGCGGCTCCAAGCGCCGTTTACCGCCTTCTACGACAGCTATGCCCGCTATCAGGTCGCGGCGGCGCAGTGGCGCACGCGCGGGCAGCCGCAGGTCGCGGTGGCGAGCGTGGTGCCGGTCGGCCCGGTGGCGACGGCGATGACGGTCGCGATGCAACGCTGAACCGCGTCGTCCGAACCGCTCGCAAGGCGGCGCGCGATCTGATAGCCCGGCATGCATGCCGCTGACCGCCGCCGCCTCCGCCCGCGAGATCCTCGTCCGCCTCCACGACGTGATGGCGTCGCGGACCAACGCGCAGGCGAAACTGAACGCGGTGACCGAGATCGTCGCCGACGGCCTGACGAGCGAAGTCGCGTCGATCTACCTGCTGCGCGAGGGCGTGCTGGAGCTCTACGCGACCCACGGCCTCGACCAGGCGGCGGTGCACGTCACCACGCTGGCGCTGGGCGAGGGGCTGGTCGGGACGATCGCGCAGAACGTCGAGACGCTGAACCTCGACGAAGCGGCGTCGCATCCCGACTTCGCGTACCGTCCGGAAACCGGCGAGGACCGGTTCCACAGCTTTGCAGGCGTGCCGATCATTCGCCGCGAACGCGCGGTCGGCGTGCTCGCCGTGCAGCATGTCGAGCCGCGCCGCTACGACGAAGTCGAGATCGAGGCGCTGCAGACGGTGGCGATGGTGCTCAGCGAGCTGATCGCCAACGCCGGCCTGATCGACAGTGCGGCAAGCGGCACGATCCGCGTCCAGTCGACCGCGACCGCGCGGATCCAGGGGTTCAAGCTGGTCGACGGCATGGGCGCGGGCGTCGCCGTGTATCACCAACCCCGCATCCACATCGAACACACCGTCGCCGAGGACACCGAGGCGGAGCGGCGGCGGGTGTACACCGCGTTCGACAAGATGCGGGACCAGATCGAGCGGATGCAGGCGCAGGCCGAGTTCGGTGGCGGCGGCGAGCACGAAGAGGTGCTCGCGATGTACAAGATGTTCGCCTACGACGAGGGCTGGTCGCGGCGCATCAATGAGGCGATCGACAGCGGCCTGACCGCTGAGGCCGCGATCGAGCGCGTGCAGCAGCGAACCCGCATGAGAATGCGCGAGATCGACGATCCCTTGCTGCGCGAACGCATGCACGACCTGGAGGATCTGTCGAACCGGCTGATCCGCACGGTTTCGGGGCGTCTGGGCACCGCGGCGCAGATGGGCCTGCGCGAGGATTCGATCCTGATCGCCAAGAACCTGGGGCCCGCCGAACTGCTGGAGTACGACCGCCGCCGGCTGAAGGGCGTCGTGCTGGAGGAAGGGTCGCTGACCGCGCACGTCATCATCGTCGCGCGGGCGATGGGCGTACCGGTGCTGGGCCGTGCCAAGGGCATCAAGCGCGAGGTGGCGGAAGGCGACATGCTGCTGCTCGACGTCACGTCGGAGCAGGTGTTCGTCCGCCCGACCCAGGCGATGGAGGAAGCGTTCGAGGCGAAGCTGGTGCTGAGCCAGAAGCGCCGCGCCGCCTTCGCCGCGATGAAGCCGCTGCCGCCGGTCACGAAGGACGATCACCGCGTGACCGTGATGGTCAACGCCGGGCTGCGCGACGACGTCGCCGCGCTGGAGCTGACCGGGGCCGACGGCATCGGCCTGTTCCGGACCGAATTCCAGTTCCTGGTGTCCGCCACCATGCCCGCGCGCGAGCGTCAGCAGCGATTGTACCGCGACGTGCTCGATTCGGCGGGCGACCGCCCGGTCGTGTTCCGCACGGTCGATATCGGCGGGGACAAGGCGCTCCCCTACCTCGACCATGACGAGGACGAGCAGGAGGAGAACCCGGCGATGGGCTGGCGCGCGCTGCGCCTGGCGCTCGACCGCGGCGGGTTGATGAAGGCTCAGGCGCGCGCGCTGATCGAGGCGGCGGCGGGGCGCACGCTGAACGTCATGTTCCCGATGGTGAGCGAGCCGTGGGAGTTCGACGAAGCGAAGGCGATCTTCGAGGCGCAGCGTGCCTGGCTGGCCGCGCGTGGCAAGAAGCTGCCGATCGACGTTCGCTACGGCGCTATGCTGGAGGTGCCGGCGCTGGCCGAGGTGCTCGACATCCTGCTGCCGAAGCTCGATTTCCTGTCGATCGGCACCAACGATCTGACCCAGTTCCTGTTCGCCGCCGACCGCGCGCACCCGAAGCTCGCGGTACGCTACGACTGGCTCAGCCCGGCGATCCTGCGCTTCGTCGCGCGGGTGGCGAAGGCGTGCAGCGCGGCGGGGGTGCCGGTCGCGGTGTGCGGTGAGATGGGCGGGCGGCCATTGGAAGCGATGGCGCTGATCGGCATCGGCATCGACCGCCTGTCGATCACCCCCGCCGCTGTCGGCCCGATCAAGGCGATGGTGCGCAGCCTCGACCGCGGGGCGATCACCGCGACGATGGCGGAATTGCTGGCCGCGCCGCCCGCCGACATGCGCGCGGCGCTGGGCGGCTGGGCGGGCGATCACGGGGTCGAACTGGACTGATCGCGCGATCGGATGATGCACGGGTCCGCGCAAGTCGTTGACAGTAGCGCGTCGAGGATGGAACACGAGCGAAACGGCGGCTTTTCCCGGTCGCCCTGGAGCTGGTGATGAGCGAGAGCGAGACGATCGACACCGCGAGCCGCGTGCCGATGCGCCCGGGCGAGCGCCTGCGCGACGCACGCTCTGCGCAGCGGCTGGAAATCTCCGATATCGCGCAGCGCACCCGCATCCCGCAGCGCCACCTGGAGGCGATCGAGGCGGGCAATTACGCCAGCCTGCCCTCGACCACCTATGCGGTCGGATTCGGCAAGGCCTATGCCCGCGCGGTCGGGCTGGACGAGGTCGCCATCGCCAACGAAATCCGCGGCGAGATCGCGAGCGACTGGGATCGCCCGGCGACGGCGGCGCCGGTGTACGAGGTCGAGGACAACAGCCGCGTGCCGTCGCGCGGCCTCGTCGTCGGCGGCATCGTCGTCGCGCTGCTGGTGCTGGCGGGCGTCTTCCTGTGGTACGGCACCAACCTGTTCCGCGGCGGCACCCCATCCGGCACGGCGTCCGCGCCGGTCGCCGAGGTCGCGATGCCGGTGCCGGCGCCCGGCACCACCTCACCCGCCGCGCCGCCGCAGGTGACGATCACCGCCAACGACGAGGTGTGGGTGCGCATCTACGACGCCGCCGACACCACGCTCTTGATGAAGACGATGGCGCCGGGCGAACGCTATGACGTGCCGTCCGATGCCAACCGGCCGATGATCAACGTCGGGCGCCCCGACAAGCTGTCGATCATGGTGAACGGCGCCGCGGTCGCGCCGCTGGGCGACGGCAAGCGTGCGATCAAGGACGTACCGGTCGATGCACAGGCGCTGCTGGCGCGCGGCGCGCCGGCTGGGGCGGGGACGACAGCGCCCGCGACGCCTGCGCCGGCGACGCCTGCGCCCGCCGCCGCGCCGACAGCCGCGCCGACGGTGGCATCGGCCCCGACTCCGGCTGCGACGCCGACGCCGCGCGCCAGCCCGACGGCGCGCGCCACGCCGCGCGCGCGCCCGACGCCGCGTCCCACCGCACGCGCGACCGAGGTCGCCGTGCCGCCGCCGGTAATTGGCAACGGCATCTACGAACCGTGACGGCTGGCGGAGCGGTCCTGAAACTGCGATATGGTAAACCGGTTAGACACCGGGGGGTGTGACATGCGTACGATGATGCTGGCGGCTCTGACTGCCCTGACGATGGTTTCGGCGGCGCCCGCGACGGCGCAGATCGCGGTCGAGGGCCGCGTCGACCGACTGGAGCGCGAGATGCGCGCGGTACAGCGCAAGGTGTTTCCCGGCGGCGCCGGTGGCATCGTCGAGCCCGAGATCACCGCCGCGCGCACCCCGATCGACTCGCCCGGCACGCCCGCGGGCAGCGCCGTCGCCGATCTGACCGCCCGCGTCAGCGCGCTGGAATCGAGTGTCCGCAGCGTGACCGGCGAAGTCGAACAGGCCAATTTCCGCGTCCGCCAGCTCGAGGAATCCTTCGCCGCCTACAAGCGCGCGACCGATGCCCGGTTCAAGGCGATCGAGGATGGCGCGGCGAGCGCGGCCACCGCGCCGGTGGCGGGCGCAGTATCGCCCGCGGCGGTCGCGGCCAGCGGCAACACCGCACCGGCACCCGCGCGCCAGACCCGGCCCGCGACCACGCCTGTCGCGACCCGCCCCGCGCCTGCGGCTGCCGCCGATCCCGAACGCGTCGATGCCGTCGCCGCGATCGAGAAGCCATCGACCAGCGACCCGGCAGAGGACGGCTATACCTATGGCTTCCGCCTGTGGAGCGCGAAGCTGTATCCGGAGGCCGAGGCCGCGCTGAAGACCGTCGCCGACAAATATCCGCGCCACCGCCGCGCCAGCTTCGCGCAGAACCTGCTGGGCCGCGCGTATCTGGACGAAGGCAAGCCGAGCCTCGCCAGCCTGGCCTTCTACGACAGCTACAAGAAATGGCCCGAGGGCGAGCGTGCGCCCGACAGCCTATTCTACCTCGCCCAGGCGCTGGTGAAGCTGAAGAAGCCGGCGACCGACGTCTGCAAGGTCTATTCCGAGCTGACCGAAGTCTATGGCGACAAGATCGGCGCGAGCATGAAGGCCGATGTCGAGAAGGGCCGCGCCGCGCAGAAGTGCAAGTGACGGCGCGTCCGGGTTAGGCATGGGGATCGATCCCGCCGCGACCGATCGCTTTCGCGAGGACGTGGCGTGGGTGGCCGGCGCGACGCCCGCCATCGACCGTCCGCTGGCGCTCGCGGTGTCGGGCGGACCCGACAGCATGGCGATGCTCGCGCTGGCGGTGGCCGCATTCCCCGGCTGCGTCGTCGCCGCGACGATCGACCACGGCCTGCGGGCAGGGTCGGCGGACGAGGCGGCGATGGTCGCAGGCTGGTGCGCGGGTGCCGACGTTCCCCACGCCGTCCTGCGTCCCGCCGCGGAATGGTCGCCGCGCACCGTGCAGGCCGACGCCCGGCACGTCCGATACGCCCTGCTGGCCGACTGGGCGCTTGCCGCCGGCGCGCTGGCGCTCGCGACGGCGCATCACGCCGACGATCAGGCCGAGACGTTCCTGATGCGCGCCGCGCGCGGATCGGGGGTCGCGGGTCTCGCCGGTATCCGTCCCCGCTGGTTGTGGGAACGGCACCGCTGGCATCGCGGCTATCCGGAGGGTGGCGTGGTCGCGGTGGCGGATGTGGACGCGCTGCCGGTCGTGCGCCCTCTGCTCGATTGGCGACGGGAGGAGCTGGCGGTGGTGTGTGCGGCGGCGGGCATGCCGAGCGTTCGGGATCCGAGCAACGCCGACGACCGGTTCGACCGCGTGCGCGCACGGCGCTGGCTGGCGACGCAGCCCGATCTCGACGCGCGCGCGCTCGCCCGCTCCGCCGCCGCCTGTGCCGAGGCGGACGCCGCGATCTCGGCAATGATGGACGTGCTGCGAGGCGAGCGGGCGCGCGACTCGGATGTGTACGAATGCACCTACGATATCGCCGGCCTGCCGCGCGAGCTGTGCCGGCGGCTGGCGCGCGACGCGATCGGCTACGTCCGCGATGTCCAGGGCATCACCGAGGGGCGCTGGTCCGACGCCAACAATGTCGAACCGCTGCTCGACGCGCTGGAGGCGGGCGGGCAGGCGACGCTGGCCGGGGTGCTGGCGTCGGCGAAGGGTGCGCTATGGCACTTCCGAAAGGCCCCGCCGCGCCGCGCGACCTGATCGTCGCCCGACGGTGCGCCCTTCCATTGTCATTAAGGTGCGCTTGCCTACATTGGGCGCACGCGAAAGGTGCCCGAATGAACGAGAACGACAAGCAACCCGACGGCTCCGGTGGCCCCGGCGGCAATCCGTGGATGAAAAGCCTGCTGGTGTGGGTCTGCATCCTGCTGGGACTGGCGCTGTTCGTGACCGTGCTCGGCGGGCCTTCGGCGACCGCTACCGGCAATACGGTTCCCTATTCGACCTTCCTCGACAAGGTGAACGAGGGCACCGTCAAGGACGTGACGATCAGCCGCGAGCAGATCGCCGGCACGCTTTCGTCGGGCGAGAAGTTCCGCACCGTGCCGATCGCCGACCCGACGCTGGTGCCGACGCTGCGTGAGAAGGGCGTGACCATCGCCGCGCAGCCGGCGGAGGGCGGGTCGATCTGGGTCGCGCTGCTGTACCAGTCGCTGCCGCTGTTGCTGTTCCTGGGCATCGCGTTCTTCGTGATCCGCCAGATGCAGAAGAATTCGGGCTCGGGCGCGATGGGCTTCGGCAAGAGCCGCGCGAAGATGCTGACGCAGAAGGAAGGTCGCGTGACCTTCGCCGACGTCGCCGGCATCGACGAGGCGCGCGAGGAGCTGGAGGAAATCGTCGACTTCCTGAAGGATCCGACGAAATTCGCGCGGCTGGGCGGCAAGATCCCTAAGGGCGCATTGCTGGTCGGGTCGCCCGGCACCGGCAAGACGCTGCTGGCGCGCGCGATTGCGGGTGAAGCGGGCGTGCCGTTCTTCACCATTTCGGGCTCGGACTTCGTCGAGATGTTCGTCGGCGTTGGTGCGTCACGTGTGCGCGACATGTTCGAACAGGCCAAGAAGTCGGCGCCGTGCATCGTCTTCATCGACGAGATCGACGCCGTCGGCCGTCATCGCGGCGCGGGCCTCGGCAACGGCAACGACGAGCGCGAGCAGACGCTGAACCAGCTGCTGGTCGAGATGGACGGCTTCGACGCGAACGAGGGCATCATCATCATCGCGGCGACCAACCGCCCCGACGTGCTCGACCCCGCGCTGCTGCGTCCGGGCCGGTTTGATCGCCGCGTGACGGTGCCGCTCCCTGATATCGAGGGGCGTTTGAAGATCCTCGAAGTCCATATGAAGAAGGTGCCGGTGGCGCCCGATGTCGATGCCCGCACGATTGCGCGCGGCACGCCGGGCATGGCGGGTGCGGACCTCGCCAATCTGGTCAACGAAGCCGCGCTGATGGCGGCGCGGCTGGGCAAGCGGCTGGTGTCGATGGCGCAGTTCGAACTCGCCAAGGACCGCGTCATCATGGGCACCGAGTGGAAATCGCTGGTGATGACCGACGACGAGAAGCGGATGACCGCCTATCACGAGGCCGGCCACGCCGTGGTGCGCGTCCACACGCCTGCGTCGGACCCGATCCACAAGGCGACGATCATCCCGCGTGGCGGCGCGCTCGGCATGGTCGTGTCGATGCCCGAGCGCGACAACTACTCGTACCACCGCGACAAGATGTTCGCCGATCTCGCGACCGTCATGGGCGGGCGTGTGGCGGAGGAGCTGATCTTCGGTCACGAGAAGGTGTCGAGCGGCGCCAGCGGCGACATCAAGCAGGCGACGAAGCTCGCCCGCGCGATGGTGACGCAGTGGGGCATGTCCGAGAAGCTCGGTATGCTGATGTACGAGGAGCAGCAGGGCGAGACGTTCCTGGGCTATTCGCAGACGCAGCGGCACAATATCTCGAACGAAACCGCGCTCGCGATCGACAGCGAGATTCGCGCGCTGGTCGATGGCGGGTACGACAAGGCCAAGCAGGTGCTGTCGGACAACATCGAGCACCTCCACCGCGTCGCCAAGGCGTTGCTGGAATTCGAAACGCTGACCGGCGACGAGATCAAGCGGCTGGTGGCGGGCGAGGATATCGACCGCGACGCGCCGGGCGCCGCGGCGACGACGGTGCCGGTCAGCGGCACGTCGATCCCGAAGACCCGGCGCCCCAAGGGACCGTTCGGATCGCCGGCACCGCAAGGCGCCTGATTCCGCGCCGTTGACGCTCGGCGCCGGTCAAATTAGCCCTCCGTGTGTCGAGAGATGCGCGGGGGGCTTTTTGATGGCGCGGTGGGCAGTTTTGGGCGCCGTGGCGCTGACGACGATCGCAACGCCGGCCGCGGCGCAGACGATGACCGTCCAGCAATTCCTCGACCGCGTTGCCGCAGTGAAGGCGCTGGGCCCGGCGGGGCTCTTGTCCGACGACATGACGGCGCTGAAGGCCGAAATGGCCGCCGTCACCCGCGCCTATGCCGCCGACAAGCAGGCATCGGCGCAGGCCGGCAAGCCCATATCCTGCGCGCCCGAGGGAGCGAAAATCCGGCAAGCCGAATTCATGGCCGCGTTCGAGGCGATCCCCGCAGCACAGCGTGGCATGAGCCTGAAGCAGGCGTTCTACGGAATCGTCGCGAAGCGGTTTCCGTGTCCGGTGGCGGGGGGCAGGCCGAAATCATAGGCGCGACCGAGGTCACGTCAGCCCCTGCCCGTTCGTTTCGAGCACAGTCGAGAAACGGCCACAGACTCGCCCGGCGCGGTTTCTCGATTGTGCTCGACACGAACGGGATAGGTTCATGGCCGCCACTACCGGGTGAGCACGGCCCGCCCCCTCAATCGCGATAGCTCGGGTCGATCCGGTCGAGCTTCCTGAGCAGCGCCGGCCATGCCAGCCGCTCGGCGAGCATGCCCATGCCGGCGGGGGCGGACTGGCCGGCGACTTTTTCGGGCGTGCCCTGCGGCGGAGTGTTGAGGTTCTCGCGGCCTGCCGACAGCATCTTCACCTGCGCCTCGCACGCGCGTTCCAGGAAATAGAGGCGCAGGAAACACGCCGCGACGCTGTTGCCGACGGCCAGCGTGCCGTGGTTGCGCAGGATCATCGCGTTCTTCGCGCCGATATCGGCGACGAGGCGTTCGCGCTCCTCAAGGTCGGTCGCGATGCCTTCATAGTCGTGATAGGCGACGTCGCCGCCGGCGATCATCGCCGTCTGGGTGTGGGGCAGCAGTCCGAATTCCATCGCCGACACCGCCTGGCCGTTCGGCGTGTGCAGGTGCATGACCGCGGCGGCATCCTCGCGCGCCATGTGGATCGCCGAATGGATGGTGAAGCCCGCCGGGTTGACGGGGTGGGTCGTCGGCCCGACCGGATTGCCGGCGACGTCGATCTTGACCAGGCTGGAGGCAGTGATCTCCTCGAACATCATGTCGTAGGGGTTGATGAGGAAATGATGCTCCGGCCCCGGCACCCGCGCGGACAAATGGGTGAAGATCAGGTCGTCCCAGCCATACAGCGCGACCAGGCGGTAGGCGGCGGCAAGATCGACCCGCGCCTCGCGTTCGCCGGGGGCCATCGTCTGCGGGCGGTCTTCGGCAAGCGTGGCCATCGGCTCTCTCTCCAGATCCTGTCTGGAGGAAGCATACCGCATTTTCTAGACTTCAGGAAAGTGGGGAGCTTCTGTTGCTCGGTGCTCCCCAAACCGCCGGAATCGCTTCTGTTGCCCGGTGCGCCCGACCGCGCTTTTGTACGAATAACGTCAGGCCGTTAGGCCGTCAGTTACGCGGCAATCGCGAGTGCTTCGTTATCGTTGGCACTTGTGTATGGGCCGTCACGGTGGTCCCATTCCGAGCAAAAGACTGCGTTGTTCAGCACACGTCGATCCTGGTTCGGCCCCGTCATCATCCGCCCTTGAGGGAGCAGGTGGTGGTGGAGCCGCCGGGTACTGCCCCCGGGTCCGCTGCGCCTATGATGCGCAATCCTTTATCGCCATAGCCAAGGGGCGAACCCCTCCGGCACAACCGATATAGGCGCTCGGGCGGCTCGTGAAAAGGGGCGCCGGACGACGGGGAACGCCTTCACACGGCCACAATATCGGCGCATGGGATAGCGTATCATGTTGACGCAGCGTTCCCGCTACGCGCTTCGCGCGATGCTGTACCTGGCCACGATGAAGGCCGGGGGCCCGCCGGTGCCGATGAACCGCATCGCCGCCGTCGCGAACGTGCCGCGCAAGTTCCTGGAGCTGATCCTGGCCGACCTGCGAGAGGCGGGCTTCCTGCATTCGCACCGCGGCAAGGCCGGCGGTTATTGCCTGTCGCGCCCCCCGCACATGATTTCGCTGGGCGAGATCATCCGCGTGATCGAGGGGCCGCTGGCGCTGGTCCCCTGCGTCAGCCGCACCGCCTACCGCCCCTGCGCCGACTGCGCCGACGAGGCGACGTGCGCAATCCGCCACGCGATGGCGCGGGTGCGCGATGAAACCGCGCGGATCCTCGACGGCACCAGCCTGGCGGATGCCACCGCCGAGGATCTGGCCGCGGCCTAGACGCGCCGCGTGCGCAGTTCGTCGCGGATCTCGCGCAGCAGCGCGATGTCCGCGGCTTCGGCGGCAGGCGCCTCGACCGGCTTCGGCATCAGGCGGTTTACGGCGCGCACCAGCAGGAAGATGATGAAGGCGACGATCACGAAATTGACCGCCTGCGTCACGAACTCGCCATAGCCGAGCAACGGCACGCCAGCCTTCTTCAACGCGGCATAGTCGGTCGATCCGGTAAGCTCGGGCGGGACGGCACCCAGTACCAGAAAGTAGCTCGAGAAATCGAGCCCGCCGAAGATCTTTCCGATCACCGGCATGAGGATGTCTTCGGTCAGCGACGTCACGATCTTGCCGAACGCAGCCCCGATGATGACCGCGATCGCGAGGTCGAGCACGTTGCCGCGCATGATGAACGTCTTGAATTCGTTGAACATTGCCTGCCCTCCACTTCGCCTGATCCGATTTCCCATTGTGCGGATCGTGGGCGCGCCTAAATGTTGCGCGTTCGCGCCTTGGAGGACAAGCCACATGAAGCTTCGTGCAACTTTCGTCGGTGTCGCCGCCCTGACCCTGTCGGCGTGTGGATTGAACAGTGTGCCGACGGCCGAGGAAAACGCCAAGGCGCGCTGGGCCGATGTGCAGAACCAGTATCAGCGCCGCGCCGACCTGATTCCCAACCTGGTCGCGACGGTGAAGGCCGCAGGCGCGCAGGAGAAGGCGATCCTGACCGAAGTGACCCAGGCGCGCGCATCGGCCAACCAGGTGCAGGTATCGGGCGACGACCTGACCGACCCCAACAAGATGGCGGCGTACCAGCGCGCGCAGGCCGGCGTCACGCTGTCGCTGCAGCGGTTGCAGGAGGCGTATCCCGAGCTGAAGAGCCAGGGCAATTATACCACCCTGATGAGCCAGCTCGAGGGGACCGAGAACCGCATCACCATTGCGCGGAACGACTACAACACCGCGGTGCAGGCGTATAACACGCGCATCCGCACCTTCCCCGACGCGGTGGGGGCGAAGATCTTCTACGGCGCGAAGCCGCTGACGCCGTTCCAGGCGACGACGCCCGGCGCAGAGACGGCGCCGTCGGTCGGCGCCGCGTTCGGCAACGCGAGCTGACCCGCCACTTTGGAGGCGGTCGCATGATCGTTCGCCACATCGCCCTGTCGCTCGCGATGCTGCTCTTTGGAACGGCAGTGCCGGCGGCGGCGCAGACGTTCCCGAAGCTGACCGGTTTCGTCGTCGATGATGCCAACGTCCTCCCGCCCGAGGTCGAGGCGTCGCTGACCGCGAAGCTCGATGCGTTGCAGAAGGATACCAAGCGCCAGCTGATCATCGCGACGATCGGCGACATGCAGGGCTATCCGCTCGACGAATACGGCTACAAGCTCGGGCGGGCGTGGGGTGTCGGGCTGAAGGATGCCAACAACGGCGCGATACTGTTCGTGGCGCCGAACAATCCCGCCGGGCAGCGGGGCCCGCGACTGGAAGTCGGCTATGGGCTGGAGCCGATCCTGACCGACGCCTTGTCGAGCGTCATCATCAACCAGCAGATGATGCCCCGCCTGCGCGCGGGCGAGGTGCCGCAGGGGATGGAGGCGGGTGCCGATGCCGTCATCGCCCAGCTGCGCGCCAGCCCCGAGGAGCAGCAGGCCAAGGTCGATGCCGCGGTTAAGCAGTTCGACCGGACGCACCGCACGTCGGCGCGACGTGGCGGCGGCGGCTTCCCGGTGTCGCTGGTCTTCTTCGGGATGATCCTGTTCTTTGTCCTGCTGTCGTTCGGGCGGCGCGGTCGGGGCCGCAAGTATCGCGGCGACGGCGATAGCGGCGTCCTGCCGGTGATCCTGTGGTCGATCGCCAACGAGATCGGGCGCGAGGCGAGCCGCGGCGGTGGCGGCGGCGGCTTCGGCGGCTGGTCCGGTGGCGGCGGCGGTGGTGGCGGCGGCGGCTGGGGCGGCGGCGGCTTTTCCGGCGGCGGCGGCGGATCGTTCGGGGGCGGTGGCGCCTCGGGGAGCTGGTAATGGCGCGGCTGAGCGAGGCGGATCACGCGACCGTCACCGCGGCGGTAACCGCGGCGGAGGCGCATACCGACGGTGAGATCGTGACGGTCGTGGCGGGATCGTCCGACCGGTACCACGACGTCGCGCTGCACTGGACGGTGCTGGCGATGCTCTTCGTGCTGGCTCTGCTGGCGGTGTTCCCCGGCGTGGCCGAGGATATCCACCTGGCGCTGGTCGATGGCTGGGCGGACCGGGTGCCGGGTAGCGCATACTACACGATCGCGCTGGTCTTGCTGGCGGTGACGTTCCTCGTCGCGCGGCTGTTGCTGGCGTGGCGACCGCTTCGCCTCGCACTGACGCCGGGCGCGACCAAGACGCGGCGGGTGCGGGCGAAGGCGCTGGAGCTGTTCCGCACCGGTGCCGAGAAACGCACGATCGCCGCGACGGGCGTTCTGCTGTACCTGAGCCTCGACGAACACCGTGCCGAGCTGATCGCCGACGCCGCGATCCACGATCGGGTAAGCGAGGACGTGTGGGGCCACGCCATGGCGGCGCTGATCGCGGCGGTGAAGGACGGGCGCCCCGGCGACGGCATGGCCGCGGCGGTCGCGGAGATCGGCGTGGTGCTGGCCGAGCATTTCCCGCGCAGTGAGGGCGACACCAACGAGCTGCCCGACCGGCTGATCGAATTGTGAGCGTGCCCGACGCCGATGCGGTCGAACGGATCGTGTGGGCCGGCAAATTCCTGACCGCGAAGACGCGCGGGCGGTGGGAATATGTGTCGCGGGTCGGCGGGGTGAAGGCGGCGGTGATCGTCGCGATCGACGACGGGCACATCGTGCTGGTCGACCAGTACCGCGTGCCGCTGGGTCGCCGCTGCCTGGAACTGCCCGCGGGGCTGGTCGGCGACGAGGACGCGGGCGAGGGCGTGGCAGTAGCGGCCGCGCGCGAGCTGGAGGAGGAAACCGGCTACCGCGCCGAGCGGATCGTCGATCTGGGCGATTTCTACTCCTCGCCCGGCATGGTCAGCGAATCGTTCAGCCTGGTCCGTGCCGAAGGGCTGACGCGCGTGTCGGACGGCGGCGGCGTCGATGGCGAGGGAATTACCGTCCACCGCGTGAAGCTGGACGCGGTCGCCGACTATGTCGCGGCGCGGCGGGCGGAGGGGTTCGGGATCGACGTCAAGCTGCTGATGCTGCTGGGCGGCGGGATGCTGGGCTGACGCCGAGCGTCAGAGTGCATTTTCCGTGGCACGTGCTTCGACTTCGCTCAGCACGAACGGATCTGAGGGCGTTGCCCCTTCGTCATGGCTTGGCGCTGTCAAAGAGCAGCGCCGATCAACCAGATCGCGACGATGTAGGACAGCGATTTCGCCCGCCAATCTACCGGAAATTGTCGGCGTAGGCCTGTAGCTTCAGCGTGCGCGCAGGCGCGGGGACGACGTGGTGAGGGATGCCTTCCTTCGCCGCATAGGCCTGCGCGGCCTCCAGCGTCGGGAAGCCGAGGCGCAGCTGGTTGCGGGTGTCGCCGGAGCCGGCCCAGCCGGTCAGCGGGTCGGGCTGCTGCGCTTCGGCGGGTTCGAATTCGAGCACCCAGCGGTCGGTGCGGGCGCGGCCCGACTGCATGGCGTTCTTGGGGCGCTGATAGATGCGGGCCTGGGACATGCGCGGTTCCTTATCGCGATCCGCGGGCGCGCGCATCAGCATTTTTGGTGCGCAGCGTCGCCGATGCGGCGGCGGGGTCGTCGGGCCAGGGATGGCGGGGGTAGCGACCGCGCATTTCCTTTGCCACTGCGTGCCAGCTGCCCGCCCAGAAGCCGGGCAGGTCGCGCGTCGTCTGGATCGGGCGACCGGCGGGCGAGGTGAGGCTGAGGACGAGCGGCGTGCGGTCTGCGCCGACGCACGGATGCTCGGCGAGGCCGAACAGCGCCTGCGGGCGCAACTCGACGGTCGGGCCGGCGTCGGCGGCATAATCGATCGCGTGGCTGGACCCGGCCGGCGATTCGAAGCGCGGGGGCGCGAGGCGGTTGATCGCTTGTAGCGCGTCCCAGCCGAGCAGCCCCTCCAGTGCCGCCGTCAGCCCCTCGATCGCGTCGAGCCGGCGCTTGCCCGCGAGCAGCGGGGGCAGCCAGTCGTCGAGCCGGGCGACGAGCGCCGCATCGCTCAGCGTGTCGATGCCGGCATAGGCGGCGCGGGTGCGCAGCGCGGTGGCGTTCGCCGACCACGGCAGCAGCGTGATGCCGTGGGTGCGGACGCCGTCGAGCAACGCGGCGGCGATTTCGTCCTTATCGGCGGCGGCGTCCGGGCCGGTCGCGAGGCGGATCGCGCCGAGCCGCGTTTCGCGCGTCGCGGATACGCCGCCGGTCGCGGGATCGAACGTGACGAAGCGCCGGGTGACGATGCGGTCGCCGAACAGTGCGTCGATGGTCGCGCGGTCGATCTCCACCGCCGACAGGATGCGCGCGCCCGACGCCATGCCTGCGGTTTCCGCGACCGCGAGCCACTCGGCGCGCGCGAGGCTGGAGGCCGGATCGAGCCGGAACCCGCGTCCGCCGACCGAGGCCCAGGTTTCGCCGGATGCGTCGCGGCGGCGGGCGATGCGATCGGGGAAGGCGAGGGCGATGGCGATAGCGTTGCCGTTCGTTTCGAGCGAAGTCGAGAAACCGGCGTTTGCGCGGGGGGCTTGTTTCTCGACTTCGCTCGAAACGAACGGTGATTTTTCCCGCACCAGCCGCGCCCACCGCTCGGCCAGTTTCCGCCCTCCCTCCGCCCGTTGGCCGCGCTCGGCTCGCCATCTCCGCAGGCGGAGCTCGAGATCGGTGTCGTTACCACCCAAACCCCGTTCGCCGAGCAGGACGGCGACCTGCGCGGCCTCGCGCGCGAATCCCATCTCCCCGGCACGCACCAGCATGTGCGCAAGCCTCGGGGGGAGCGGGAGGGTGGCGATGGCGCGGCCGTGGGGGGTGGGGCGGCCATCGGTGGTGATCGCCTCCAGTGTCTCGAGGCGTCGCCGTGCCTCCGCCACCGCGGCGTCGCTCGGTGGGTCGAGCCAGCGCAGGTCGCGTGGGTCGGCGACGCCCCAGATCGCGCAGGCGAGGAACAGCGCCGACAGGTCGGCCTCGAGGATTTCGGGTGGGTCGAAACGCGGCAGGCCGGCGGTCGCCGCTTCCTCCCACAAGCGGTAGGCGACGCCCGGACCCTGTCGCGCGGCGCGCCCGGCGCGCTGCACGACCGCGGCTTGGCTGGCGCGTTCGGTGACGAGGCGGGTCATCCCCGCGGCGCGATCGTAGCGCGGGCGGCGGGCGAGGCCGCTGTCGATGACGATGCGAATGCCGTCGAGGGTCAGCGACGTTTCGGCGATCGACGTGGCGAGCACGACCTTGCGCGTGTCGGCGGGCTGAATCGCGGCGCGTTGCACGGCGGGGTCCATCTGGCCGTGGAGGCGGTGGAGCGTTGCGCCGGGCGGATCGCCGAGCCGTTCGGCCACGCGCTCGATCTCTCGCACGCCGGGCAGGAAGGCGAGGATGCCCCCGGTTTCCTGCGCCAGCGCGGTGCGGACGGCGCTCGCCACCGCGTCCTCGATCCGCGCGTCGGCGGCGCGGCCGATGTGGCGCAGGGTCAGCGGATAGCTGCGGCCTTCGCTTTCGATGACGGGTGCATCCCCCATGAGGGTCGAGAAGCGCGCGCCGTCGAGCGTCGCCGACATCGCCACCAGCCGCAGGTCGGGGCGCAGCGCCGCCTGCGCGTCGAGCGCGAGAGCCAAGCCGAAATCGGAATCGAGGCTGCGTTCGTGAACCTCGTCGAACAGCACGGCGGACACGCCGGCGAGTTCGGGATCGGCCTGGATGCGGTTGACGAAGATACCCTCGGTCACGACCGTGACGCGCGTGGCCGTCGATCGCTTGCTGTCCATGCGGGTGGCGTAGCCGAACACTTGCCCGACGCTGTCGCCGGCGAGCGCCGCCATCCGTTCGGCAGCGGCGCGGGCGGCGAGGCGGCGAGGGGAGAGCAGCAGGATCTCGCCGGTGCACCACGGCTCGGCGAGCAAGGCGGGGGCGACCGCGGTGGTCTTGCCGGCGCCGGGTGGGGCGACGAGGACCGCGTTCGACCCTGCGCGCAAGGCGGCGAGGAGGTCGGGCAGGACGGCGTGGATGGGGAGATTCATGGCGTGGACGGCCCGTCGCCACCGCGCGAATGTTGACAAAGTTGACGCCCGATTGGGGGGGGGGGGCGCGAATGTTGATACGGTTCGGAACGGCCCGCACGGCTACCCGGACGGGACGCGATCAGGCGAGATGATGAGCGCGTCGGCACGGCCCTACCCAAGCACATTCTGCCCCCTGTAGGACAGCCTCACGCCTCCGCCGATGCCGTGCTCCACCCGAGGCGCGGGATAGTGATCGAGCGGCGGCCGGACAGGTCGATGCGGGTGACGATAATGTCGCGGGTTTCCATGTAGCCGATCATGCGGCGGGCGCGGCCGAGCGAGCTAGTGCCGTAGGTGCGGGCGATCGCCTCGTCGCTGGGGGCGGCCTCCCCCTCGCGCGCGGCGCGGGCGATCAGCAGGAAGGCGCCGATCATGTCGTCGGGCAGCCCCTGTGCGGCGGCCATCGCCTCGGCCCATTCGCCCTCGAGCTTGCCGAAGATGCCGGCGCGGGCGGCGGCGAGGCGGCGGGCGAAGGCGGTGGGATCGAGCGGCGCGCGGCGGATGCCGGCCATGCGGCAGCGGACGGCGAAATCTTGGTGGAGCACCGCCGCGGGGCGGGTCGCCGATTCGGGATCCTCGACGATGGCGCGCAAGGCGTCGGACACGACCACGTCCGGATCGGGTGCGTCGGGGGCGGGGAATTCGAATTCGGTGGGCGGCACCGGCGCCATTTCGCGCAGCACCGCATCGACCGGCAGCGGCGGGGGGGGCGGCGGCGGCGCAGGGGGCAGCGGCGCGATCAGGCCGTCGAGCAGCCATTGCTCGCCGTTCGCGACGGGCTGGGTCGGGAGCGGCACGAGCTTCGGGCTGGAGCTGCGTGCCGAGGTGTCGACCGCGCCGATCTTCACCGTGACCGGGCGCCGCGCGATGGCGGGGCCAAGGCCGAGGAAGGTGCCGCGCTGGAGGTCGCGGATGCTCTCGGCCTGGCGGCGCTCCATGCCGAGCAGGTCTGCGGCGCGGGCCATGTCGATGTCGAGGAAGGTGCGGCCCATCAGGAAATTGGACGCCTCCGCCGCGACGTTCTTGCTGAGCTTCGCCAGCCGCTGGGTGGCGATGATGCCGGCGAGACCCCGCTTGCGCCCGCGCGACATCAGGTTCGCCATCGCCGACAGGGTGGTGCGGCGCACTTCCTCGGCGACTTCGGCCCCGCCCGAGGGCGCGAAGATCTGCGCCTCGTCGACCACCACCAACGCGGGGAACCAGTGTTCGCGCGGCGCATCGAACAGCCCCATCAGGAACGCGGTGGCGCAGCGCATCTGGCCCTCCATCTCCAGCCCCTCGAGGCTGAGGACGATCGAGGTGCGGTGTTCACGCGCGCGGGCGGCGAATTTGGCGATCTCGGGCAGCGAATACTCGACCGCCTCGATCGCGACATGGCCGTAGGCGTCGGACAGGGTGACGAAATCGCCCTCCGGATCGACGATGATCTGCTGAACCTGCCCCGCCGAACGTTCGAGCAGGCGGCGCAGGAGGTGCGACTTGCCCGATCCCGAATTGCCCTGGACGAGCAGACGGGTGGCGAGCAGTTCCTCGAGATCGATCGCGATCGGGCGCCCGGCGGGGTCGAGCCCCATGTCGACGGCGAAGGTCATGGGGTCAGGAGGCCGTTACCAGCCCCCCGTTCGTTTCGAGCGCAGTCGAGAAACATAAGCGATCGCCCGGGGCATGTTTCTCGACTGCGCTCGAAACGAACGGATTGGGTTGGCACTGTCGGAGGGTCTTAGAACGCGCGGGCGACGGCGAATTCTACCGCTTCGATCATCGCGTCCTTCGCGGCGCCGCTTTCGAAGCGGCCGAGCGCGTCGATCGCGCGCTGACCGTAGTGGCGCGCACGCGCGAGCGTGTCGTCGACGGCGCGTGTCGCCTGGATGCGGCGGACGGCTTCGGCGAAATCCTCGTCCGAATTGCGCCGCCCGAGCACCGCGTCCTGCCAGAAATCGCGGCCCTCGGCATCGGCGCGGGCATAGGCGAGGATAATCGGCAGGGTCATCTTGCCCTCCCGGAAATCGTCGCCGGCGTCCTTGCCCATCGTGCCGGCGTCGGAGGTGTAGTCGAGCGCGTCGTCGACCAGCTGGAACGCGATGCCGAGGTTGCGACCGTAGGCGTCGAGCGCGGCCTCGTCGCCCTCCGACCGTTCGGCGACCACCGCGGCGATGCGGCAGGCGGCGGCGAACAGCGCCGCGGTCTTCGCGCCGATGATGTCGAGATAGCGTTCCTCGCCGAGATCGATGCGGCGCACTGCGGTCAGCTGATTGACCTCGCCCTCCGCGATGACGGCGGAGGCGTTGGAGAGGATTTTCAGCACCTTTAGCGAGCCGTCCTCGACCATCAGTTCGAAGCTGCGGCTGAACAGGAAGTCGCCGACGAGGACGCTCGCCGGATTGCCCCAGATGATGTTGGCGGTGCGGCGCCCGCGGCGCAGATCCGACGAATCGACGACGTCGTCGTGGAGCAGGGTCGCGGTGTGGATGAATTCGACCGCGGCGGCGAGGCGGTGGTGGCGGTTGCCGGGGTAGCCGAGCAGCTTCGCGCTTGCCAGCGTCAGCATCGGGCGCATGCGCTTGCCCCCGCCCGCGATCAGATGGCCGGCGAGTTCGGGAATCAGCGGGATGTCCGACTGCATCCGGTCGAGGATCTCGCGATTGACGAGGTTCATGTCGTGCGCGACCAGCGCCAGCATCGGATCGAGCGACGGCGGGCGGCGGTCGCCCAGGCGGTGGATCGAGGCGCTCATGCTGCGGGTGCAAATGGCGGCGCGGGGCGTGAAAGGCAAGCCTTTCGCACGGGTTCGCGGGCCTTGCGCGCGTGCCACCGGCGCTTCAGAAGAGGTGCATGACCGACCCGACGCTGGAGCGCTATCGCCAGAGCATCGACAATATCGATGCCGCCCTGGTCTTCATGCTGGCCGAGCGGTTCAAGGTGACGCAGGCGGTGGGGCGCTACAAGGCGAGCGCGAAGCTGCCGCCCGCCGATCCGGGGCGCGAGGATGCGCAGATCGCGCGATTGAGGGGGCTGGCGGCGGAAGCGAATCTGGACCCGGAGTTCTCGGAGAAATTTCTCCGCTTCATTATCGACGAAGTGATCCGGCACCACGAAAAGGCGCGGGGCGATGGCTGAGCCGCCTATTTCGCGGAACGCGTCGCCAGCCGTACGTGGCTAATTTCGATAACGGGCACTTCCCAAGGGTGGGCGGCCAGCAAGGCGTCGATCGCGTCCGAGAAAACGGATTCGGAGACGTCGCCGCGTACCCAAGTCGTCACCGCGATCGTGGGCGACCAGGCAATCGTCCCCGCCGCGCCCGCAACCGGCTGTGCCAATGCCGTGGGACGAAAGCTTTCCCAGACGGGTGATAGCTCGACGACGCCGGTGTAGATTTCAAAGTCACCGAGCGGACCGGCGCCGCGAATAAGGGCTAGGATCGCCGACAAAGCGCGATCGGCTTCCGCATCGTGGCAGCGACCCGAGAGCAAGGCGGCAAGCGCCTGGTCGGACACCGGGCAAAAGATGCGCACCATGCGCGCCGATCGAAAAGACATGTCTCTACTCCGCTGCCAGCAAACTCGCCGCGCCGCCGAGGTCGACCGACACTAGGCGACTGATGCCCTTTTCGATCATCGTCACGCCGAACAGGCGGTGCATACGACCCATGGTCGCGGCGTTGTGGGTGACGATCAGATAGCGGGTGTCCGTCTCGCGCGTCATCGCGTCGAGCAGGTCGCAGAAGCGCTCGATGTTGGCGTCGTCCAGCGGCGCGTCGACTTCGTCCAGCACGCAGATCGGGGCCGGGTTGGTCAGGAACAGCGCGAAGATCAGCGCGACCGCGGTCAGCGCCTGTTCGCCGCCCGACAAGAGCGTCAGCGACTGGAGGCGCTTGCCGGGCGGCTGGGCCATGATCTCGAGCCCCGCTTCGAGTGGGTCGTCCGAATCGATCAGCGCCAGATGCGCCTGGCCGCCGCTGAACAGCGTGGTGAACAGGCGGCGGAAATGGCCGTCGACCGACTCGAACGCGGTGCGCAGGCGTTCGCGCCCCTCACGATTGAGGGTGCCGATCGAGCCGCGCAGGCGGTTGATCGCCTGGGCGAGCTCGTCGCGTTCGCGCGCGGAGTCGCTCGCTGAGGTTTCGAGTTCGGCGAGTTCGGTTTCGGCGACGAGGTTGACCGGGCCGATGCGCTCGCGCTCGGCGCTCAGGCGTTCGTGGGCGGCGGATTCGTCCTGGGGGGAGCGGACGTCATCGGCCACGAAGCCCGCACGCTCGGGGAGGAGAGGGGGCGGGCATTCGAAGCGTTCGCCCGAGAGGCGCCCCATCTCCACCCGGCGCAGTTCCTGGTTCTCGGCGCGGGCGGTGGCGCCGGCGCGGGCCTCACGGGCTTCGGCGAGCGCCTCGGCCGCGCGGGCGGCGGTGGCTTCGGTGTCGCGCAGCGTCGTCTCGGCAGCGCGCTCCGCGGTGGCGGCGGTGTCGGCATCGGCGCGTGCGGTGAGCGCAGAGGCTTCGGCGGCGGCGATCGCGGTGGCGAGGGCGTCGGGGCGGGCGGCGAGGGATTGGGCTTCGGCAGCAAGATCGGCTTCGCGGCGGGCCATGTCGGCGATGCGGCGCGCGGCTTCGCCGGCGCGGGCCTTCCAGCCCTTCGCCTCGGCGCTTGCGGCGGCGGCGCGTTCGCGGGCGGCGGCACGCTCGCGGTCGAGTCCCGAGCGATCGGCGCGGGCGGTGGCGACGGTGGCGCGGGCGGCGTCGGCGGCGGCGGAGAGGGTCGCGACGCGGGCGCGGGTGGCGGCGCCGTCGGGGAGTGCGGCGAGCGCGGCTTCGGCGCGGGTCAGGTCGGCGCTCGCTTCGTCGGCGTCGGCGGCAAGGCGGGCGCGGCGGGCGTCGAGATCGCCGCGCTGGCTGGCGAGGCGTTCGAGCTGGGCGGTGGCGCGATCCTCGGCGCGGGCGGCGTCGCGCTCGGCCTGGTCGGCGGCGGACAGCGCGGTGCGGGCGGCGATGGCCTGTATGCGGGCGTCGGCGGCGGCGGTGTCGATCGCGGCCAGCGCGGCATCGGCGTCGGCGACCGCGTCGGCGGCGGGGGCGCGTGCCGCCTCCAGCGCGGCGATGCGGTTGACGCGTTCGAGCCGCGCGGCGGCGGCGGCCCCGCTCCCGACCGCGACATAGCCGTCCCAGCGGCGCAGGCGCCCGTCGCGGCTGACGAGGCGCTGGCCGACCGCGAGCGGCTGGCCGGTGTCGGCGTCGGCGACGAAGACTTGCGAAAGGCGGCGGGCGAGCTGGTCGGGCGCAGCGACATGCGCGGCGAGCGGGGCCGTGCCGGCGGGGGCGGGCGGGTCGCCGGGCAGTGGTGCGGCGCCCGCCCAATGGCGATCGGCGGCGGCGTCGAGCCCGGCGTCGAGATCGTCGCCAAGCGCAGCGGCCAGCGCGCGCTCGTAGCCGGCGGCGGGGCGGACGCGGTCGAGCAGCCGGTCCTTGCCCGATGGCGCTGTCGCCTTCGCCAGCGCGCGCGCCTCGCTGTCGATCGCGGCGAGATCGGCGTGGGCGGCGGCGCGGACGGACTGGGCGGCATCGCGGCGGTCGCGCGCCGCGGCTTCGGCGGCGGTCGCGGTGTCGAGCGCGCGGCGGGCGGCGGCGGCGTCGGTGGCGGCCCGGGTCTGGGCGGTGGCGGCGGCGTCGCGCTCGGCGGCGATCGGGGCGGGGTCGGCGACCTGCGCCGCCTCGCGGTCGAGCGCGGCGCTATCGCGGGCGGCGCGGTCGACGCGGGCGCGGGCGGTGTCGCGCGCGGCGGCGGCGACGCGGGCGTCGGCGGCTTCGCTGGCTTGCGCGCCAAGTGCCTGCGCCAGCGCGACTTCGGCATCGCGGGCGGTGCGCTCGGCATCGGCGAGCAGCGCGTCGAGGCTCGGCAGGCGCTGGGCGGCGTCGGCGATGCGGGTGTCGAGCGCCGTGCCCTCTGCCGCCAACCGGTCGAGCGCCTCCGCGGCGTCATGCGCGAGCGCGCCTTCGCGGGCGCGGTCGTCGGTCAGGCGGCGGGTCTGGTCGGCGACTTCGGCCAGGCGGCGGACCGCGGCGGCGTGATCGGCGCGCAAGGCGGCGAGTGCGTGGCCGGCCTCGCTCGCGCGGTCGCGGGCGGCGAGCGCGGCGGCGCGGGCGTCGCCGAGACGCTCGGTCGCTTGCGTCTGGTGGGCGGCGGCGGCGCGCTGGGCCTCGGCAAGGGTGGCGACAAGGGCGTCGGCAGCGGTCGCCTCAGCCTTGGCGGCGTCGGCGGCGGTGGCGGCGTCGCGCCAGCGGGCAAAGATCATCCGCCCCTCGGCGACGCGAATCTGGGCAGACACCAGCCGGTAGCGTTCGGCCTGGCGGGCCTGGCGCTTCAGCTGGGCGGCGCGGGCCTCCTGATCGGTGATGACCTCGTCGAGGCGAGTGAGGTTGGCCTCGGTCGCGCGCAGTTTCTGCTCGGCGTCCTTGCGGCGGACGTGGAGGCCAGCGATGCCGGCGGCTTCCTCCAGCATCGCGCGGCGCTCGGCGGGGCGGGCGGCGATGATCGCGCCGATGCGGCCCTGGCTGACGAGCGCGGGGGAGTGCGCGCCGGTCGCGGCGTCGGCGAAGGCGAGGGCGACGTCCTTCGCGCGCACGTCGCGCCCGTTGATGCGATAGGCGGAACCGGCGCCGCGTTCGATGCGGCGGACGACCTCCAGCTCCCCGCCCTCGCCGGTGCCGACATCGGTGACGTCGTCGGCGAGGATCGACACCTCGGCGAAATCACGCGCGGGGCGCGTCGCGGTGCCGGCGAAGATGACGTCGTCCATGCCGGCGCCGCGCATCGACCGCGCGCTGGTTTCGCCCATCACCCAGCGCAGCGCCTCGAGCAGGTTCGACTTGCCGCAGCCGTTGGGGCCGACGACGCCGGTGAGCCCCGCCTCGATGCGGAGGTCGGCGGGGTCGACGAAGCTCTTGAAGCCGGTGAGGCGGAGGCGCTTTATGCGCATCTCAGCGCCTGGAGAACATCCGTTCGCCCTGAGCGAAGTCGAAAGGCCGGCTCGACCCAGGTGCTTCGACTTCGCTCAGCACGAACGGTTTGGTTGATGTCGCCCCCCGGCCCATCGATCGGGTTTACGCCCCCGCGGATTTCAGCGCGGTTTCGACCTGCGGCCAGCTGACGGTGTTCTCCAGCATCTTGCCGTTCAGCAGGAACGTCGGCGTGCCGGGGATCGGATAGTCGGCGTTCGCCTTCTCGTTCATCTTGATGAGCTGCTCGGCGGCCTTGGCATCGGCGAGGCAGGTGCGTGCCTGCGCCTCGGGAATGCCGCGCTGCTTGGCGAAGTCGATGTAGCCGGCCCCTTCCGCGAACTTCGTCGCCTGCTGGCCCTGGTTGAGCTTGCCGAGCTCGTCGTAATAGCTCTGCGGCAGCTTCTGCAACACATCGAGCACGCGCGGCTGGTCGGCGTACATCTGGTTGAGGATCGGGAAGAACGGACCCGTCCCGCCGCAGCCGCCGACCAGCGCCGCCGCCACATCGGCGCCGTTGCGCAGGAAGTCGCGGAATTCGTAAGAGACCTTGCCGGTCGCGACATATTTGGTCGTCAGCGGGGTGTAGCCGACCTCGTCGAACTCGCGGCACACGTGGCAGGTGCGGCTGCCGAATTCGACCAGCTTGATCGGGGCATCGGGGTTGCCCATCAGCCAGCCGCCCTCGGGCGTGCGCGTGACCGTCTCGACCCAGTTGGTGCCCGCGGGCGCGGCCTTGGCGGCGACCGGCGCGGCGGCAGTGACGTTGTCGACGGTCGTCGTGTTGCTGCCGTTGCCGCCGCATGCGGTGAGGGCGGTCGCGGCGGCAAGGGCGGTCAGGATACGCATGTAGGGATGCTCCGTTGGGTTAGCGGGCGCCGGCGGCGCGGAGTTGCGGTTCAAGCGTCGCCCAGTCGAAACCCTCGACCAGCGCGCCGTTGATTTCGAAGCCGGGGGTGCCCGGAATCTTCGCGAAGGCAGCGTCGGTCATCGCCATCAGCTGCTTCCGCTGGACGTCGGTGGCGAGGCAGGCGGTGAGTGCCGCGGGGGTCAGCCCGGTGCGCGCGGCGATCGCGGAGAGCCCCGAATTGTCGGCGATGGCGCGGACCTGCGCGCGCTCGGGCATGGCTTTCAGCTTCGCGAGATTGGCCTGCGCCCAGGTGCTGCCGCGCGTCGTCCACACGTCCTGCTGCGCGAAGATCGCGCGCGACAGGCGGTCGAAGCGCGCCGGGCCGGCACAGCGTGCCACCGTCCATGCGGCGACGTCATAGGCGTCGCGCATCGCCGCGCGCGTCTCTACCCGCACCGAACCATTGCGAACCCAGCCGTCGTGGAGGGCGGTCTTCGATTCGGCGACGAAATGGCCGCAGTGCGGGCAGGTGAAGCTGAGATATTCGACGAGCTTCACCGGCGCCGCCGGGTTGCCGATCGCGAACGACCCCGACGGCGTGGTGACGGCGGTGGTGCGCCAGTCCCTGGCCGGCGGCGCGGCGGCGAGCGTGAACAGGGCGGCGAGCACGAACAGGATACGCAAATCAGGAAACCTTGCCGATGACTGGAATGTCGCGAACCGCCTCTACCCCCGCGGCGAGCGAGGCGAGCACCGCCTTCAGTTCGGGGTCGGCGATGGTGCGGAGCGATTCGCCGAGTTCGTGGCTGACCGGGCGGACCGCGGGCGGGGCGACGCGGGCCGGCGCGCGCTGCACGTCGCCCTGCCGGATGACGAGTTTCGCGACTGCGCCATAGCCGAAGAAGCGGTTGACCCGGTCGACGATCTCGGGCGCGATGTGCTGCATCATCGTGGCGTGGGCGCCGGCGACGGTCAGCGTCAGCGTGCCCTGCGACCGCTCGCCCATCGGGAAGCGGATCGATTCGGGGGCGGAGACGCGGGCGTATTTCGGGCCGACGATGTCCGCCCAGCGGCTGACGACCGAGGACTGGACGAAGCCGAACTTGCGAAACGCTGCGCGGCCCACGTCGGGCAGCAGCTCGGCGACCGGGCGCGGGCGATTCGACCGCACCGGCTCGGCCTTGGCGCCTGCGGCGCTGCGTGGCGATTTCGGGGCGGAGGGCTTCGGCATCGGCGCCCCTCATGCCATAGCGCGGGCGTGTCCGCCAAGCGTCCCGACGATATCGCGCCCAAGTTGCTCGCCTGGTACGATGCCAACGCCCGCGTGCTGCCGTGGCGGGCGCCGCCGGGGGCGAACGCGACCGACCCGTACCGGGTGTGGCTGTCGGAGGTGATGCTCCAGCAGACGACGGTCGCGGCGGTGCGCCCGCGGTTCGAGGCGTGGGTGGCGCGCTGGCCCGATTTCGCTGCGCTTGCGGCGGCGGACGAGGCCGATGTGATGTCGGCGTGGGCGGGGCTGGGATACTATGCCCGCGCCCGCAACCTGGTGGCGTGCGCGCGCGTCGTCGCCTCCGAGCATGGCGGGCGCTTCCCGGAGGACGAGGCGGCTTTGCGGCGGATGCCGGGGCTCGGCGATTACACCGCCGCGGCGATCAGCGCGATCGCGTTCGGCAGGCGGGCGGTGGTGGTCGATGCGAACGTGAAGCGGGTCGTCGCGCGGCTGTTCGCCGACGACGGGGGACAGGCGCGGGCGCTGGCCGACGCGATCACGCCCGACGCGCGGGCGGGCGATTTCGCGCAGGCGATGATGGATCTGGGCTCGGGCATCTGCACATCGCGCGCGCCCAAATGTCTTCTGTGCCCGCTCCGCGACCACTGCGCGGGATATGCGAGCGGCGATCCCGAGGCCTATCCGCCGCGCAAGGCCAAGGCCGCGAAGCCGGTGCGTCACGGCACGATCTTCTGGCTGGAGGCGGGGCCCTGCGTGCTGCTGGTGCGGCGTCCGGCGAAGGGGTTGCTGGGCGGCATGCGCGCGCTGCCGACCGGGCCGTGGGTCGCGGAGCCACCGGGCCTTGCGGAAGCACCGGCGGACGCGGCGTGGGGCTGGCACCCGGAGACGATCACCCATGTCTTCACCCACTTCCGCCTCGAACTTCGCCTTGCGAGCGCCACGGCGGCGGCGCAGGAAGCGGGCGGCGAATGGTGGCCGGTCGACGCGCTCGATTCGGCGGGACTGCCGACGGTCTTCGCCAAGGCGGCGGATGCGATGAGGAGAGTGCGATGCGGTTGAAACTGGTGAGCGCGGTGATCCTGATGAGCGGCAGCGCGTTTGCCGCCCACGCGTGGCAGGTGCAGCCCGCGCCGCGCATGACCGCACCGATCGCGGTGCGCGAGACGCCGGCCTATCCCGCCGTCCAGGCGCTGTTCGACGGCTATGTCCGCGACGGCAAGATGCCCGGCATCGTCGCCGCGATCGGCCAGGGCGACGCTCCCCCGGCATTTCCGCAAGCCGGCGCGATCTCGACCGATCCGGGCGCGGCGAAGGCCGGGCCGGACACGCTGTGGCGGGTCTATTCGATGACCAAGCCGATCACGGCGATGGCCGCGATGATCCTGATCGAGGAGGGCAAGCTGCGCCTCGACCAGTCGGTCAGCGATTTCTATCCGGGCTTCAAGGCGATGAAGGTGCTGTCCAGCCCCGACACCTCGCTCGACAGCGTGCCCGCGAAGACGCCGATCACGGTCAGGATGCTGCTGACCCACACCGCCGGCCTGAGCTACAGCATCTCCGCCAAGGGGCCGTTGCTGAAGGAAAGCGAGCGGCTGGGGATCCTGCCGGCGGCGGTCAATGCCGCGGTCGAGGCGCAGGCCCGCGCCGCGCGCCCGAAGTCCTTGCAGGAATTCGCCGGCCGCGTCGCGACGCTGCCGCTGATCGCCGAGCCGGGGACCAAGTGGAGCTATTCGATCGGCCTCGACGTGATGGCCGCGGTGGTCGAGAAGGCGTCGGGCGTGCCGTTCGAACGCTTCGTGCAGACGCGGCTGTTCGATCCGCTCAAGATGCGCTCGAGCTACTGGACGGTGCCGGCGAGCGAGGTCGGGCGGCTGGCCGATAATTATGCCTTCGCGGGCGCCAACATGTTCCCGTTCGATCCGGCGAAGACGTCGGTCTATCTGCAACCGCCGAGCTTCCCCTATGGTGGCGCAGGTCTGGTCATGTCGGCGCGCGATTACGACCGGTTCCTGCACATGCTGGCGAACGAGGGGACGCTGGACGGCGTGCGCGTGATGAAGCCGGCGACGGTCAGGCTCGCCATGTCGAACCTGCTGCCGACAGGCGTCGTGTTCGGCGGGGTCGACGGCAACACCGGCGGGCAGAGCGCGGGCGCGATGGGCTATGGCGCGGGCGGATCGGTGTATCTGCGCGACGTGCCCGGCGGCGCGAGCAAGGGCACCTATGGCTGGGGCGGCGCCGCGGGCACGATCGCGTGGGTCGATCCGGTGCGGAAGATTCGCGGGACGGTGATGGTCAACTACTTCCCCGCCGACAAATGGCCGCTGCGCGCGGATGTGGTGAAGGCGCTGTATGCCGATGGGCGGCGGTAGGATTGTTGGTAACGCCCGATATTCTTCCGTTCGCCTCGAGTAATCGTCGAGCCTGTCGAGACGATGTATCGAGAGGTGGGTGCCACAAGAGGGTATCTCTCGATACGCGCTCTCGACAAGCTCGATCGCTACTCGAGACGAGCGGTGTTGGGGTGAGCCTTGGGTTTGAGGTGAGCGTCGGGTTTGGGGTGAGTATCGGGTTTGGTGGCTAGCATGACCGACATCGGCTTCACCGGCAGCTGGCTCGACCGGGCCGATCATATCCGCGGCGATGCGGAGGCGCTGGCGGCGGCGGCGGGGGACTGGCGGGCGCGGTTGCTGCGGCTGGATCGCGGCGATCCGGCTATCGGTGAGGACGGGCGGATCGCGTGGACGACGCTGGCCGATGCCGCGGAGGACGGCGCGCTGCTGTTCCTGGGGCTGGATGACGGTGGACGCCCGCATTTCGCCGAGAGCCGCCCCGGCGACGCGAGCGGACCGGCGCGGTCGCCGGCGCTGTACCGCATGCTCGAGACGATGCCGGCGGACGAGGCGGCGATCTTCGGCACGGTGCGCAGCCTGACCGGGTGGCACGCGCGGCACCGGTTCTGCGCGAATTGCGGCACGGCGACCGAGGTGATCCGCGGCGGCTGGGCGCGCAAATGCCCGGCGTGCGCCGCCGAGCATTTCCCGCGCACCGACCCCGTCGTCATCATGCTCGCCGAGTTCGAGGGGCGGGCGCTGCTCGGGCGCGGGCATCCGTGGCCGCCGCGGCGCTATTCGGCGCTGGCCGGCTTCGTCGAGCCGGGCGAGTCGATGGAAGAGGCCGTCGCGCGCGAAGTGTATGAGGAAGCCGGGGTGCGGGTGCGCGACGTGCGCTATGTCGCGAGCCAGCCGTGGCCGTTTCCGGGGCAGTTGATGATCGGTGCCTTCGCGACCGCGGACAGCGATGTGCTGGCAATCGATACCGCGGAGATCGAGGATGCGATGTGGGTGACGCGGGACGAGGTCCGCGCGGCGCTTGCCGGGGAGGAGGCGCCGTTCCTGCCGCCGCCGCGCTATGCGATCGCGCGGACGTTGCTGGAAGTTTGGGTGGCGGGTTAGGGGCGCGTGCGGGCTTGGCGGTACGTTCCCAGCAGCCTCACCCATTTCGAATGATAGCCCAGTTCGTCGAGTGCGCGATCGACCGCGGGGTCGCCGGGCTGGCCGACGATGTCGGCGTAGAATTCGGTCGCGGCGAAGCTCGCCCCGCGCTGATAGCTTTCGAGCTTCGTCATGTTGACGCCGTTGGTCGCGAAGCCGCCCATTGCCTTGTAGAGCGCGGCGGGCACGTTCTTTACCTCGAAGATCAGCGTGGTCATGAACGGGCCGGCGCCGGTGAGCGGGGGCGCTTGGCGGGCGAGCGTCACGAAGCGGGTGACGTTGTGCGCGGCGTCCGACACGTCCTCTGCCAGCACCTGCAACCCGTAGAGCGCGGCGGCGGCGGGGGGCGCGAGTGCGGCGATGGCGGGGTCGGCGCGTTCCGCCACCACCGCGGCGGCGCCGGCGGTGTCGGGATAGGCGATCGCGGCGATGCCGTTCTTGCGCAACCAGTGGCGGCACTGGCCGAGCGCCTGCGGATGGCTCATCGCCTCACGCACCGCATCCTGCGGCCCGACCGAGAGCAGCGCGTGGCGGATCGACAGGAAATGCTCGCCGGTGATGACCAGCCCCGATTCGGGCAGCAGGAAATGGATGTCGGCGACGCGGCCGTGGAGCGAATTCTCGATCGGGATGATCGCGCAGTCGGCGGCGCCGGTCTGCACCGCCTCGATCGCATCGGCGAAGTCGAAGCAGGGCAGCGGCAGGCCGGTCGGGAACGCCTCCATCGCAGCGACATGGCTGTTGGCGCCGGGCGCGCCCTGGAACGCGACCGCGCGGTTGGGCTCGGCGGCGGCGGCATCGGTCATGCGCGCGACGATCGGGCGGGCGGGGGCGGCGAAGTTTTCCATGTGCGGCGGCGGGTAAGCGCCCGCTTGCGATGGCGCAAGCCGCACCCTAAAGGGGGCCGACTTTCCACTTTTTCATAAAAACGGCGGGCAATGGACAATCGAGGCAACACGATCGCGGGCTGGGTGCTCGCTGGCTGCGTCGCGGCACTGGGTCTCTCGATCGCCAGCGGCATGGCGTTCCACGGCGGGCGCCCGGAGAAGATGGGCTATCCGATCGAGGGCGTCGAGGAATCCGGCGCCGGCGGCGGCGCTGCCGAAGCCCCGATTGCGACCCGCCTCGCCACCGCCGACGCCGCCAAGGGCCAGGCGAGCTTCGCCAAGTGCGCGGCGTGCCACACCATCACGCAGGGCGGCGCGAACGGCGTCGGCCCGAACCTGTACGCGACGCTCGGCGAAGCGATCGCGCAGGGCAAGGCCGGCTTCGCCTTTTCCGAGGCGCTGAAGGCCAAGGGCGGCAAGTGGGACTTCGACACGATGGACGCGTGGCTGAAGAGCCCGCGCAAGTTCGCCGACGGCACCAAGATGACCTTCGCTGGCCTGGGTAATGCCGAGGAACGCGCGAACGTGATCGCGTATCTGAACGCGCAAGGCTCCAACCTGCCGCTCCCCGCCGCTCCGGCAGCGGGCGCGCCCGACGCAGCGGCTGCTGCCGGCGAAGGCTCGAACGCCGCCGCCGCGGTCGAGGGCAATGCTACGACTGGCGCGACCGCGAATGTCGTCGAAAGCGCGACTCCGGCAGCCGGCGCCCCGTCGGTCGATCCGGCGGCGAAGGAACGTGCACCGAAGTAAGGTGTGGGCGGCCAGCGGATTGCGCAAGCAATCCGCGGAATCGCCACGTCGTGGCTGATCAAGAGCTAGGCCCGACCCGCAGGCGCTCCGTCACGGAACGTCTGCGCGCCACCCCGCCGACACCCCTCAAACGGTGCCGGCGCCCTCATAATACTTGCGGACGATGTCCCAGCCTTCCTGCGCGGTTTCGCAGAAGGTGAAGAGCGACAGGTCGCGCTCCGAGATCACGCCTTCCTCGACCAGCGCGGGGAAATCGACGACGCGCTCCCAGAAGGCGCGGCCGTAGAGCAGGATCGGGATCGGCTTGATCTTGCCGGTCTGGATCAGCGTCAGCAGCTCGAACAGTTCGTCGAATGTGCCGAACCCGCCCGGGAAGGCGGCGAGCGCGCGCGCGTGGAGCAGGAAGTGCATCTTCCTGAGCGCGAAATAGTGGAACTGCATGCTCAGCGCCGGCGTCACATATGGGTTCGGCGCCTGTTCGTGCGGCAGGACGATGTTGAGCGCGATCGATTCGGCACCGACGTCCAGTGCGCCGCGGTTCGCCGCCTCCATGATCGAGGGGCCACCGCCCGAGGTGACGACGAAGTGGCGCATCCCGGCTTCATCGAGGGGGAAATTGCTGACCATCTGCGCCAACTCGCGCGCGACGTCGTAATAGCGCGACTTTTCGACCAGCCGTTCGGCGATCTTGCGCTGCGGGCCGTCGGCGGGGGCGGCGTCGAGCATCGCCTGCGCCTTCACCGGCTCGGGGATGCGCGCCGATCCGTAGAAAACGAAGGTCGACGCGATCTTCGCTTCCTCGAGGATCAGCTCGGGCTTCAGCAGTTCGAGCTGGAAGCGCACGGGCCGCAGATCCTCCCGCAGCAGGAAGTCCATGTCCTGGAAGGCGAGGCGGTAGGCCGGATGCGCGGTCTGGGGAGTGGTGACGCCGTGGGCTGCGGTTTCGGCGTCCTGCTTGGCCCGCGGAAAGACGCGGTCCGGTACTTTGGTGTCTGTCATTGGCGGGAGGACTAACCGCGAATCGCTACCGACACAATCCACCGCGCCCGAGATCGAGGTGGAGGTGGTTGTAGTGGGCCGCGTTGTAATCGGGTGACAGCACGGTGCCGAACCGCTTGCAGGCCGAGCGGCGGACGGTCTGGAGGAAATCCTGCACCGCCGGGTCGGGGTTGCGCCAGTCGCGCTCGATGGTGATGCGTCGCCCGTCCTCCAGCACGAACGCCGACACGTCGACGGCGTTGCCGACCGCATGTTCGCTCAGGCGGTTGATGGTGCGCGTCCCCACGGTGTTGCGGCAGGCATAGGTACCCATGCTTTCGACCCGCACGACCGGGCTGCCCAGGATCTCGCGGCCTGATGGCACCACGCCGTAGCGGACCCAGGCGACGAACGTGCGCGCGAGCGGGCAGGCCATCGCGCGCAGGTTGGTGGTCGGGACGCCGTAGTCGATCAGCTGGAGCGTGCCGGTCAGCAGGCACCCGCCGCCATAGTCGCGGTCGGGCAGGGCGGAATAGCGGACACTCTGTTGAAGCAGGTCGGCGTAGCACGCCTGCGTCGCGCGGCTGGGGGGCTGGGTCAGCACGATGGGGGGAGAGTTGCGCGGGCGCGTCGGAAGATCGGTGCGGGTCGGCCCACTACCGCAGGCGGCGAGCGACAGCGCGATGCCGATTGCGGCCCCGGTCCGCGCCCATGTTCCCCACCGCATCGCCGCGTGGTGCGGCAGGGTGGTGCCCGCGACAAGACACTGTGCGATGAGCTGCGCCGATCGGTAATAAAACTGCGTCGATCCGAGGACTTGCGACCGAAAACGTCGAAAGCGACATGCGCCGGGCTTGACGCGCTGCACAATGGCTGTAGGGCCGCCGACGGGCCACGCGGTCCCAACGCCGCGCGTGCTCTCTGCAAGGAGAGACTGACATGACCGAGTTACCCGCGCCCCCGGCGCAGACGCCTGCACGCCCGTATTTTTCGTCGGGCCCGTGCGCCAAGCCGCCCGGATGGGCTCCCGAAAAGCTCGCCACCGAATCGCTGGGCCGATCGCACCGGTCGAAAATCGGCAAGGCGCGGCTGCAGCTTTGCATCGACCTGATGCGCGAACTGCTCCGCCTGCCCGATACGCACCGCATCGGCATCGTGCCCGGCAGCGACACCGGCGCGTTCGAAATGGCGATGTGGACGATGCTGGGAGCGCGCCCCGTCACCACGCTGGCGTGGGAAAGCTTCGGCGAGGGCTGGGTGACCGATGCGGTCAAGCAGCTGAAGATCGACCCCGTCGTGCTGCGCGCCGATTACGGGCAGCTGCCCGATCTGGCCGCGGTGGACTGGAGCCATGACGTGCTGTTCACCTGGAACGGCACGACGAGCGGCGTGCGCGTTCCCGATGCCGACTGGATCCCGGCGGACCGCGAAGGGCTGTCGTTCGCCGACGCGACGAGCGCAGTCTTCGCCTATCCGATCGACTGGGCGAAGGTCGATGTCGCGACGTTCAGCTGGCAGAAGGTGCTGGGCGGCGAGGGCGGGCACGGCGTGCTGATCCTGGGGCCGCGCGCGGTCGAGCGGCTGGAGAGCTACACCCCGGCGTGGCCGTTGCCCAAAATATTCCGCCTCGTGTCCAAGGGCAAGCTGACCGAGGGCATCTTCAAGGGCGAGACGATCAATACGCCGTCGATGCTGGCGGTCGAGGACTGCATCGCTGCACTCGAATGGGCGAAGACGGTGGGCGGCGCCGATGGCCTGATCGCACGGTCGAACGCCAATGCCGCCGCGCTCGACAAGATCGTCGCCGAGCGCGACTGGCTGGGGCATCTGGCCGAGGACGAGGACACGCGGTCGCGGACCAGCGTGTGCCTGACGGTCGCAGGCGCGGACGAGGCGTTCATCAAGGCGATGGCCGGGGCACTGGAGAAAGCCGGCGCGGCGTACGACGTCGCCGGCTACCGCGACGCGCCGCCGGGCCTGCGCATCTGGTGCGGCGCGACCGTCGATGTCGCCGATATCGAGGCGCTCGGGCCCTGGCTCGATTGGGCCTACGCGACGACGAAGGCTTCCAACTAATTACCGTCATCCCAGCGAAAGCTGGGATCTCAAGCCGCGTGTACGCCGCCTGAGATCCTGACTTTCGTCAGGATGACGTTTGCAAGAAAGACAAACGTCATGCCCAAAGTCCTGATTTCCGACAAAATGGACCCCAAAGCCGCCGAGATCTTCCGCCAGCGCGGGGTCGAGGTGGACGAGATTACGGGGAAGACCCCGGACGAACTCGCCGCGATGATCGGCGACTATGACGGCCTTGCCATCCGCAGCTCGACCAAGGTGACGAAGGCGATTCTCGACGCGGCGACCAACCTGAAGGTCGTCGGGCGCGCCGGCATCGGCGTCGACAATGTCGATATCCCCGCCGCCTCGGCCAAGGGGGTGGTGGTGATGAACACCCCGTTCGGCAACTCGATCACCACCGCCGAACACGCCATCGCGCTGATGTTCGCGCTCGCCCGGCAATTGCCGGAGGCGGATGCGAGCACGCAGGCCGGCAAGTGGGAGAAGAACCGCTTCATGGGCGTCGAGCTGACGTCCAAGACGCTGGGGCTGATCGGCGCGGGCAACATCGGTTCGATCGTCGCCGATCGCGCGCAGGGGCTGAAGATGAAGGTCGTCGCGTTCGACCCGTTCCTCACGCCGGAGCGCGCGGTCGAGATGGGCGTCGAGAAGGTGACGCTCGACGAGCTGCTGGCGCGCGCCGACTTCATCACGCTGCACACGCCGCTGACCGACCAGACCCGCAACATCCTGTCGGCGGATAATCTCGCCAAGACCAAGGCCGGCGTGCGCATCATCAACTGCGCGCGCGGCGGACTGATCGACGAGGCGGCGTTGAAGGCGGGGCTCGATTCGGGCCACATCGGCGGCGCCGCGCTCGACGTGTTTGTCGAGGAGCCGGCCAAGGCGTCGCCATTGTTCGGCACGCCCAATTTCGTCTCGACCCCGCATCTGGGCGCATCGACCAGCGAGGCGCAGGTCAATGTCGCCATCCAGGTCGCCGAGCAGATGGCCGATTTCCTTGTCTCGGGCGGTGTCACCAACGCGCTGAACATGCCGAGCCTGAGCGCCGAGGAAGCGCCGAAGCTGAAGCCGTATATGGCGCTGGCCGAAAAGCTCGGCTCGCTGGTCGGCCAGCTGTCGCACGGTGCGCTGAGCGGCATTTCGGTCGAGGTCGAGGGCGCAGCGGCGGCGCTGAATCAGAAGCCGATCACCGGCGCGGTGCTCGCGGGGCTGATGCGGGTGCATTCCGACACCGTGAACATGGTCAACGCGCCGTTCCTGGCGAAGGAGCGCGGGCTGGACGTGCGCGAAGTGCGCCACGACCGCGAGGGCGATTACCATACGCTGCTGCGCGTGACGGTGCGCACGCAGGCCGGCGACCGATCGGTCGCGGGCACGCTGTTCGGCAACCAGGCGCCGCGGCTGGTCGAGCTGTTCGGGATCAAGGTCGAGGCCGATCTGGCCGGACACATGCTGTATGTGGTGAACGAGGACGCGCCGGGCTTCATCGGGCGGCTGGGCTCGCTGCTGGGGGAGAGCGGGGTCAACATCGGCACGTTCCACCTTGGGCGGCGTGATGCCGGCGGCGAGGCGGTGCTGCTGCTGAGCGTCGACGACGCGGTGACGTCGGACCTGCTGACGAAGGTGAAGGCGCTGCCGGGGGTGAAGACCGCGATGGCGCTGGCGTTCTGATGGTCTGGGCGAAAGTGGTACTTTCGCCCACTGACCGTGCCACCGTTCGGGCTGAGCTTGTCGAAGCCCTGCCCTTCTTCTAGCCGATGGATGAAAGGAAGGGCAGGGCTTCGACAGGCTCAGCCCGAACGGGTAGATTCGATATGACCGGGCTGCTTCCCGAGGGGTTTCACGATCGCCTGCCGCCGTTTGCCGATGCCGCGGCGCGGTTGGAGCGGGGGGTGCTCGATGCGGCGCGGTCCTATGGCTATGAGCAGGTCGACCCGCCGCTCGCCGAGTTCGAGGATGGGCTGGCGCGGCGGTTGAAGGCGGGGGGTGCGCGCGATGCGGTGCGGTTTACCGATCCGGTGTCGCAGAAGACGCTGGCGATCCGGCCCGACATCACCGCGCAGGTCGGGCGGATCGCGGCGACGCGGATGGGCCATCATCCGCGCCCCTTGCGCCTCTCCTACGCCGGGCCGGTGCTGAAGCTGCGCGCGTCGGAGCTGCGCCCGGCGCGGGCGATGCGGCAGATCGGGATCGAGCTGATCGGGCTCGACAGCGTCGCCGCCGCGCGCGAGGTGGTGAGCGTCGCGGTCGAGGCGCTGACGGCGGCGGGACTGACCGGCTTGTCGATCGACTTCACCCTGCCCGATCTGGTCGCGACGCTGGGCGGCGACGCGGCGCTGGCGGCGGCGCTGGACGCCAAGGACGCGGGTGCGGTCGCGGCGATCGATGCGAGCTATCTGCCGCTGATCGAGGCGGCGGGGCCGTTTGCCGCGGCGATCGCGCGGCTGCGGGGGCACGCGGCGCTCGGCAGTCGGCTCGACGCGCTGGAATCGATCGTGGCGTCGCTGCCGGCGGGCGTGGGGCTGACGCTCGACCCGACCGAGCGGCACGGGTTCGAATATCAGAGCTGGCTCGGCTTCTCGATCTTCGCCGCCGGCACGCTCGGCGAAATCGGGCGCGGGGGCACGTACAAGGTGCTGCACGATCCGATCGCGGAAGACGGCGGCAAGGAGGAACCCGCGGTCGGCGTGTCGCTGTACGTCGATCCGATCCTCGACGCCGCGGGTCGCGCGGTCGAGCGGCGGCGGCTGTTCCTGCCGTTCGGCACGTCGGCGGACGACGGCGCGCGGATGCGCGGCGAGGGCTGGGTGACGGTGGCCGCGCTGGAGGCGCAGGACACGCCCGCGGCGCAGCTGTGCACCCACGTCCTGCTGAAGGGCGAGGTGCACGAGGCGTAACCATCGGTTGCGCCGCGGCGGCAACTGTGGTCGAGACGGAGGCGCTGGCGATTGGGGCGGACGTGGCGAGCATAGCGCAACCGACAGGGCTGTTCGACGCGGCGACCATCGCCGAGCGGTGGCTGTCCGACTATTGCGGCACGCGCGCGCATGCCGACGTGCTGTGTACGGCGCGCGGGGTCGACCGCGATGCGTGGCGGATCGTGCTGGAGGAGCTGGCCGCGGTCGGCGGCGAGGCGCTGGACGACACCCGCGAACGGGCGCAACGCCATGCCGGCGACATCGGCACCGGTTTCCGCGTGGCGGGCGAACATGCCGAGCGCCCGTGGCCGCTGTCCCCGGTGCCGCTGCTGATCGGCGCCGACGAATGGCGGCATATCGAGACGGGCGTGGCGCAGCGTGCCGAGCTGCTGGAGACGATCGTCGCCGACGTCTATGGCCCCGGACGGCTGGTCGCGAACGGGTATCTGCCCGCGACGCTCGTCACCGGCAGCGCGCAGTTCCTGCGGCCGATGGTCGGGCTGGCGCCGCCGGGTGGCTATCACCTGCATTTCTATTCGGTCGATTTGTGCCGCGGGCCGGCGGGGGACTGGCGCGTGCTGGGCGACGGCGTGCGCGCGCCGGTCGGGGCGGGCTATGCGCTGGAGAACCGGCTCTCGGTGGCACGGACCTTGGGCGGCTTGCAATCGCGGCTGAATATCGAGCGGCACGCGCCGTTCTTCGCGGCGTTCCGCGAGGGGCTGGCCGCAGTGTGCCGCCGCGCCGAGCCGCGCATCGGCCTGCTTACGCCGGGCAAGTGGAACGCGAGCTATGCCGAGCAGGCGCATCTGGCGCGCTACCTGGGCTTCCTGCTGGTCGAGGGCGCCGACCTGACCGTGCTCGAGGATCGGCTGTACGTGCGGACGATCGCCGGCCTGAAGCGGATCGACGCGCTGTGGCGGCGGGTCGACCCCCGCTACCTCGACCCGCTGGCGTTCGATTCGACCTCGCAGATCGGGGTCGCGGGCCTCGTCGATGCGATGGCGGCGGGCAATGTCGTGCTGTCGTCGTCGCCGGGGGCGGGCGTGGTCGAGAATGCCGCGATCAACGCGTTCCTGCCGGGGCTCGCCACGCGGCTGACCGGCGAGACGCTGCGCCTGCCCAACGTCGCGACATGGTGGTGCGGGGGTGAGACGCAGTGCGATTACGTGCGCGAGAACCTCGACCGCATGGTGATCGCGCCGGCGTTCGACGACGCGCCGCTGGGGCTGCCGGGGGGCAAGCCGGTGCTGGGCAGCGACCTGACGCCCGAGGAGCGCGGCATCCTGCTCGCCGATATCGAGCGGCGTCCGCAGGATTATGTCGGGCAGGAAGTGGTGCGCCTGTCGACGATGCCGGTGATCGCCGAGGACCGACTGACGCCGCGCCCCTTTACCGTGCGGGTGTTCGCGGCGCGCGATGCGGAGGGCAAGTGGACCGTGCTGCCGGGCGGCTTCGCGCGGATCGGCGAACATGCCGACGTGCGTGCCGCGGTGATGGGTACGGGCATGTGGTCCGCCGACGTGTGCATCCACGGGGCCGAGGCGGTGGCGCCGGTGTCGCTGCTGCCGCCGACCGACAGCGTCCACCTGCGCCGCAATCCGGGGACGTTGCCGAGCCGGGTGGCCGACAATCTGTTCTGGCTGGGCCGCTATCTGGAGCGCGGCGAAGCGTTGTTGAGCGCGGTGCGTGTGCTGCTGGGCCATTCGATCGGCGCGGACACGGGCGCGGCGCTGTCGCCCGAGACATTGTGGCGGCTGATCGGGCTGATCGTGGCGGCAGGCGCGGCGCCGGCGCCGCAGTCGACGAGGCGCGCCGAACTGACCGCGTTCGCGCGCACCGCGCTCGAGGCCGAGAGCGGGCAGAGCGTGCGGATGCTCAATCGCCGCGCGCGGGAGATCGGCGGCGTATCGCGCGACCGGCTGGCCGCCGATATGATAAAATTGCTCGACGCGCCGTTCCCGACGCGGGGGCACATGCTGGAACGCGCAGGCTCGCTCCAGCGGCGGTACGCGGCGCTCGCCGGGCTGTCGGCGGAGCATATGGGCCGCACCGACGGCTGGCGGTTCCACGACATGGGGCGGCGGGTCGAGCGGGCGACGACGCTGGCCGCGGCGATCCGGGCGCTGGGTGGCGAGAGTGCGAGCGCGGACGACCTGTCGACGTTGCTCGACCTCGCCAACAGCCAGATCAGCTATCGTCAGCGCTATCTGACCGGGATCGCGCGGGTGCCGGTGATCGACCTGGTGGCGCTCGATCCGGGCAACCCGCGCGGCCTCGCCTTCCAGGTCGCGGCGATCGGCGAGCATCTGGCAGCACTTCCGGTGCTGGGCGACGACGGCATCGCCGAGGCGCAGCAGGCGCAGGCGACCGCACTTGCCGCCGTCATCGCCACCACCCGCGCGGTCGAGATCGACGACACCGTGCTGCGCGACGTCGAGGCGCGGCTGGCGCTGGTGTCGAATGCCGTGTCGCGCCGCTACTTCCTGCAAGGGGCCGAGCCTTTACGCGCCGCCGGGCTGACACTGGCGTGAGCGCGATGCACTATGCCATCCGGCACATCACGCGGTTCGACTATGCCAAGCAGGTGTCGTTCGCGCGGTGCAATCTGCGGCTGAAACCTATTCTGTGGTCGGGGCAGACGCTGGAAAGCTACGACCTGACCATCACGCCGGCGGGTGCGACGTGGCCGGCGCGGGCGCAGGCTGGGCTGGCCAACGTCACGCGGCTGGTGATCGACAGCCCTGCCAAAAGCCTGGTCATCACCAGCACCGCGCGCATGACCGTCGACCGCCCGATCCCGGTGCCGTCGCCCGGCGACCCGACGCTGGCCGAGATCGCGCGTCTCGCTCGCGCGAGCCGCGACATGGGGCCGGCGAGCCCGGCGGCATATCTGTTCCCCAGCCCGCGCATCGCACTCGATCCCGTTATCGCCGCGTGGTGCGCGCAGGAACTCGATCCGGCGCGCGGGTGCCTGGAGGCGGCGTTCGCGCTCGCCCGGCGGATCCAGACCGAATTCGACTTCGACTCCGCCGCGACCCTGGTCGACACCCCGCCGCGCGAGGCGTTCGATGCGAAGCGCGGCGTGTGTCAGGATTTCGCGCAGATCATGATCTCCGGCCTGCGCGCCGCCGGGCTGCCCGCGGCCTATGCCTCGGGTTACCTGCGCACGTTGCCGCCGCCGGGCCAGTCGCGGCTGGTGGGGGCGGATGCGACGCATGCGTGGGTGCTGCTGTGGTGTGGCGAGACGCTGGGCTGGGTCGGGGTCGATCCGACCAACGGCATCTGGATGGCGCGCGACCATATCATCATGGCGATCGGGCGCGATTATGCCGACATCGCGCCGATCGACGGCGTGGTGCTGGGATCTGGGGCGCAGAAATTGAGCGTGTCGGTGGACGTCGAGCCGCTGGGCGAGTGATTGCCAAGCGCGGTCGCGCGCGGTAACCGGTGTCAAACCCATCGGAGAGGTCGATTGCGCCCGCTGATCCTGCACCCCGACCGCCTGTTCCCCGCCGACCCGCGCACCCGCGACATCGCCCGCGCGCTCTATGCTGAGGTCGCGCTCCTGCCGATCGTCAGCCCGCACGGCCACACCGACCCGGCGTGGTTCGCGACCGACGCCAATTGGTCGAATGCGAGCGAGCTGCTGCTGGCGCCGGACCATTACCTCTACCGGATGCTCTATTCGCATGGGGTGCCGCTGGAGGCGCTGGGCGTGCCGGCGCAGGGAGTGGCCCCGGCGACCGATCCGCGGGAGAGCTGGCGGCTGTTCGCCGAACACTATCACCTGTTCCGCGGGACGCCATCGCGGCTGTGGCTCGACCATGTTTTTGCCGAGGTGTTCGGGTTCGAAATCGCGCTGGAGCCGGCCACCGCCGACCGGTATTTCGACACGATCGGAGAGAAGCTGGCGAGCGACGCGTTTCGCCCGCGCGCGCTGTTCGACCGGTTCGGGATCGAGTTCCTGGCAACGACCGAGGGTGCGCACGACAGCCTGGACCACCACGCCGCGATCCGCGCATCGGGCTGGGGTGGCCGGGTAGTCACGACCTATCGCCCCGATGGCGTGATCGATGTCGAGCACGAGGTGTTTCCCCGTGCGATGGCGCGCTTTGCCGAGTTGACCAGCGAGGATGTGTGGAGCTGGCCCGGCTACCTTGCCGCGCACCGCAAGCGCCGCGCCGATTTCCGCGCGGCGGGCGCCACCGCTACCGACCACGGCCACCCGACCGCTGCGACCGCGAACCTGTCGCCCGCCGAAGCCGAGGCGCTGTTCCGCAAGATTACCGGGGGCGACTGGACCCCCGCCGACGCCGAACTGTTCCGCGCGCAGATGCTGACCGAAATGGCGGCGATGAGCGTCGAGGACGGGATGGTCATGCAGATCCATCCCGGCAGTTTCCGCAACCACAATGGCGGGCTGTTCGCGAGCCACGGGCGCGACAAGGGCGCCGACATCCCGACCCGCACCGATTACGTCACCGCGCTGAAGCCGTTGCTCGACCGGTTCGGGACGTCGACCGAACTGTCGATCATCCTCTTCACGCTGGATGAATCGACCTATGCGCGCGAGCTGGCGCCGCTTGCCGGGCATTATCCGTGCCTGAAGCTAGGGCCGGCGTGGTGGTTCCATGACTCACCCGAGGGCATGCGCCGCTTCCGCGAGATGACGACGGAGACGGCAGGCTTCTACAACACGGTCGGTTTCAACGACGACACCCGCGCGTTCCTGTCGATCCCGGCGCGGCATGATGTGGCGCGGCGGGTGGACTGCGGGTTCCTCGCGCGGCTGGTGGCGGAGCACCGGCTGGAGGATTGGGAAGCCGCCGAGCTGGCGCACGAGCTGACCAGCGGACTGGTGCGGAGGGCGTACCGGATTTGATCTAGCGCGAAATCGCCTTTGCCAGCCACCGCGCGGCCTCGTCGGGCGTGCGTTTGTCGGTGTCGCGATCGACCAGATAATTGGCCTTGCGCATCACGCCGACCGGAATCGCATTCAGCAGCGGGCGCAACGCTGCGGCGAACCGCGCGTCGCCGGCTCGCCGCGGCGCGACCAGCAGGATCGCGTCGTAGCGGGGGATCGCGCCCTTCGGATCGGTGAGCGTGACGAGGCCGTCGGCGGCGATGCGGCCATCGGAGGAGAAGGCGGAGATGACGTCCGACGTCCCGCTGCCGAGCGAGGCGTACATGAAGCTGGGGCTGTATGCGCGCGCGGTGGCGAAGCGCATCGGATAGGCGCGCTGGACCGCGGCCCATTCGGGGCGGTCGAGAAATTCGAGGTCGGCGCCGAGCCGCAACTGTCCCGATTGCGCGGCGAGATCGGCGAGCGTGGCGATGCCGCGGCGCTTCGCATCCGCACCCTTCATCGCAAAGGCATAGGCGTTCTCGAACCCGAGCGGGCCGACCAGCCGCACGCCACTGGTCGCGCGTGCCCAGGCGTCGATCGCGGGCAGCATCCGCGCCGCGGGGGGCGTGTCGCTGCGCTTCATTTCGCCGGTCCAGATCGTGCCGGCATAGTCGACGTACACGTCGATCGCGCCGGTCTTCAGCGCGCCATAGGCCACCGCCGAGCCGAGCCCCTCGCGGTAGGTGACGGCATAGCCCGCCGCCTCCAGCCGCTGGCCGATCAGGCGGGCAAGGATGAACTGTTCGGCGAAATTCTTGGCGCCGACGACGACGCTGTCGGGCTTTGCGGCGAAGCGCGGGGCGATGGCGATGCCCGCGGCGATCGCCAGCACCGCGAGGCTGGCGCCCCACAGCCAGCGCCGCCCGGTGGCGATACCTCGCTCCGCCAGCCCAAGCAGTGCATCGACCGCGATGGCAAGCCCGGCAGACGCGATGCAGCCCGCCAGTACCAGCGGCCAAGCCTGCGTCTGGAGCCCAGCGAAGATCAGGTCGCCCAGACTCGGCTGCCCCACCGTCGTCGCCAGCGTCGCCGCGCCGATCGTCCACACCGCGGCGGTGCGGATGCCGGCCATCAGCACGGGCAGCACCAGCGGCGCCTCGACCAGACGCAGCTTTTGCGCCGGCGTCATGCCGATGCCATCCGCCGCCTCGATCACCGCGGGATCGAGCCCGGCGAGGCCGGTGACCCCGTTCCGGAGGATCGGCAGCAGCGCATAGAGCGACAACGCAAGGAGCGCAGGCAGGAAGCCGAGCGGCGGCAGGCCGAGCCAGAACAGGATCGGGAAGAACAGCGCGAGCAGCGCGAGGGCCGGGATCGTCTGGACGAGGCTGGCGAACCCCAGTGCGATGCGCGCGACCGCGGCGTTGCGGCTGGCCAGCACGATCAGCGGCAGTGCGACCGCGAGGCCGAGCGCGAGCGCGGCGAACGACAGCAGGAGGTGCGCGGCGAGCAGGTCGGGCACGCGGCCCCAGGCCGCGGTCATGCGGTGAGCTCCGCCAGCGCCTGCATCTGCGCCTTCGGCACCGCGACCAGCCCCTGCGCGACCGCGCCGCCGGCGCCGCCGAGCAGCGCCGCGGGCGTCTCGTCGGCGACGAAACGTCCCTCCGCCATCACCAGCACGCGGTCTGCGAGCAGCAGCGCCTCGGCCATGTCGTGCGTCACCATGATCGTGGTCAGGCCGAGCCGGTCGTGCAGCTCGCGCACGCGCCGTCCGAGCGTGTCGCGGGTGACCGGATCGAGCGCGCCGAACGGTTCGTCCATCAGCAGCAGCCGCGCCCCGTTCGCCAGCGCGCGGGCGACGCCGACGCGCTGGCGCTGACCGCCCGACAGGGCGGCGGGGCGGCGGGTGCCGAGGTCGCGGGGCAGGTCGACGAGGTCGAGGAGTTCGGCCACCCGCGCGTCGTCGCGCCGCCCCTCCAGCCGCAGCGGCACCGCAATGTTCTCGGCGACCGTCATGTGCGGGAACAGGCCGACGCCCTGGAAGACATAGCCGATGCGGCGGCGCAAGGCGTGGGGCGCCTCCGCGGTCACGTCCTGCCCGTCGATCGTCACGCGGCCGGTGGTGGCGGCGACGAGGCGGTTGGCGGTCTTCAGCAGCGTCGACTTGCCCGAGCCCGATTGCCCGACCAGGGCGACGAAGCTGCCGGGCGCGACGCGCACCGATACGCCCGCTACCGCCACCGCGCCGCCCGGATAGGTGACGCCGACCTGGTCGAATGCGAGCGCGGGGCTTTCCATCGCCGCGACTGTGGGCGAGGGTGGCGGCGGGGTCAAAGGGAGAGGTACGTGCAGGCGATCTTCATCACGGGCGGGGCGTCGGGCATCGGACGCGCGATCGCCGAGCGGTTTGCGCGCGAGGGCTGGCGCGTCGGGATCGCCGACGTGAATGCGACCGGGCTCGCCGAAACCGCCGCGTTGCTTCCGAGCGGGGCCGACACCTACCGGATGGACGTGCGCGAGCCCGACGCGTGGACCGCTGCGCTCGACGATTTCACCGCCAAGGCGGGGCGGCTCGACGTGCTCGCCAACAATGCCGGGGTGCCGATGGGCGGGCCGATCGCCGAGGCGCCGTTCGACGAGATCGAGCGGACCGTCGCGATCAACCTGACGGCTGCGATCTACGGCGCGCGGATCGGCCATGCCTATCTGAAGCGGACGCAGGGGTCGTGCCTGCTCAACACCGCGTCGGCCTCGGCGATCTACGGCTCGTCGGGCCTGGCGACCTATTCGGCGACGAAGTTCGGGGTGCGCGCGCTGACCGAGGCGCTGGACGGCGAATGGTATGGCGACGGGATCAAGGTCCGCGGGCTGATCCCCGCGTTCATCGACACGCCGCTGTTGCAACACCCCAGCCACGGGTCGAACCAATCGATCCGCGAGACGGTGACCGCCGCGGGGCTGGAGTTGTCGCGTGCCGAGGACGTGGCCGATGCAGCGTGGCGTGCGGTCCACGGCGATGCGCTGTTCACCTATGTCGGCAAGACCGCCGATCGCATGCGCTTCGCCGCGCGCTGGATGCCCGGGCGGATGCGCAAGATGATGCGGCGGGGGGTGGCGAGCGAAAAATGAGCGCGTAAATTACCACCGTTCGTGCTGAGCTTGTCGGAGCACATGCCCCGGAACACGTCCTTCGACAAGCTCAGGACGAACGGTGAGGGGTCGAGTTCAGTCCACCAGCGTGTCGATCTGCCCCGCCATCTCGACGTCGCGCGCCGACAGGCCGCCGGCGTCGTGGGTGGTCAGCAGCACGTCGACGCGGTTGTACACGTTCGACCATTCGGGGTGGTGATCGGCCTTTTCCGCCATCAGCGCGACCTGAGTCATGAACGCGAAGGCTTCGGAAAAATTCTCGAAGGTGAAGCTGCGCGTGATCGCGTCGCGGGCGTCGTCGTAATCCCAGTCGGGCAGGCCATCGAGCGCGTCGGCGCGTTCCTGTTCGTTCAGAGCCTCGATCATTACCGTCCCGTCCTTGCCGCGCGTGTCGGTGCATGCCTATGTCGGCGGCGATGACCGGGCAAGACCGCACCGCGCCGACCGCGGCCGCAATCGAGGAATTGGCACGTGCCGCCTTGGCGCGCATTCCGGCGCCGTTTGCAGATCATTTGGGCGACGTCGTGCTGATCGTCGAGGAATGGGCCGACGACGAGACTCTCGACGCGCTGGAGATCGAGGATCCGTACGACCTGACCGGCATCTATGCCGGGCGCCCGATCGGCGAGAAATCGTCGATGGAGAGCGGCGCGCTGCCCGATCGCATCCACCTCTATCGCCGCGCGATCCTCGATGAATGGGTGGCGAACGGCGAGGATTTGGTCACGCTGGTCCACCACATCGTCATCCACGAGGTCGGGCATCATTTCGGGCTGAGCGACGAAGCCATGCACGCGCTGGAGGATTTTGCGGGGTGACGGCGCTGCGGCTGGAGGGGGTGGCATGCGTGCGCGGCGGGCGCGACCTGTTCGCGGGCGTCGATGTGGCGCTGTCGGCTGGGGAAGCCGCGGTCGTCACCGGTCCCAATGGCGTCGGCAAGTCGAGTCTGATCCGCATCGCCGCCGGGCTGCTTGCGCCGAGTGAGGGGCGGGTGGCGCGGGAGGGTCGCATCGCATTGATGACCGAACATGCCGCGCTGGACGGGGAGCGTCCGCTGGCGGCGGCGATCGGCTGGTGGGCGGGATTGGACGGGCGTGGCGATGCGGTCGCGGGCGCGCTCGACGCGGTCGGGCTGGGCAGCGCCGGCGACGTGCCGGTGCGGTGGCTGTCGACCGGACAGCGAAAGCGTGCCGCGCTCGCCCGCGTCATCGCCAGCTGTGCCGACATCTGGCTGCTCGATGAGCCCGCCAACGGCCTCGACACGGCATCGGTCGCGGTGCTGGAGGGGATCGTCGCGCGCCACCGCACCGGCGGCGGCGTCGCGCTGGTGGCGACGCACCTGCCGATCGACCTGCCCGGCGCGGTCGAGGTGGCGCTGTGATCGTGTGGGCGATCGCCTGGCGCGAGGTGCGGCGCGGTTGGACCAGCGGCGGCATGCTGCTGCCGATCGCGTTCTTCCTGCTCGTCAGCATCCTGTTCCCGTTTGCGATCGGTCCCGATGCGCGCCTGCTCGCGCGGGTCGGCGGGGGGGTGGTGTGGGCGGCGGCATTGCTCGCCGCGCTGCTGCCGGTCGAGCGACTGGTCGCGCCCGATGTGGAGAGCGGCGTGCTCGACCAGCTGGCGGTGCGCGAGGTGCCGATGGCGCTGGTCGCGGCGGGCAAGATGATCGGCCACTGGGTGGGCTTCGCGCCGCCGCTGATGCTGGCGAGCGTGCTGGTGGCGGGGCTGCTGGGGCTGTCGGGGGAGGTGCTGGCGCGGGTCGAGCTGGGGTTGCTCATCGGCACGCCGGGACTGGCGGCGCTGGGTGTGGCGACGGCGGCGCTGGTCGGCGGTTTGCGCGGGGCAGGGGCGCTTGCGGGCCTCGTCATGCTGCCGGTGGCGGTGCCGCTGCTGATCTTCGGCGCGGGCTCGCTGGAGGGCGGGGTCGGCGCGCTGAAACTGCTGGGGGCGGTAAGTTTGCTGCTGGTCGCCGGCGGGCCGTTCGTGGCCGGCGCGGCGATCCGGATGGGGCGGGATTAGCGCCCTACCGGCTCCACCGCGCGAAGATCGCGGTCGGCAGGGTAAGGCCGCGGGCTTCCTCGCGCACGCCCAGCTCGCCGCATTCGACGGTACCGGGCAGGTCGGCGAACTGCTGGCGGACGAGCTCACCGATCGCGAGTGCCGACAGGCGCACCGCGTACACCGTCAGGAACAGGAACCGCGATTCGGCGTCGAGCAGCTTGCGGCAATCGGCGATCATGCGCGGCAGGCTTTCCTCCAGCTTCCACACCTCGCCGTTCGGGCCGCGGCCCCATTTCGGCGGATCGAGGATGATGCCGTCGTAGCGGCGTTCGCGCCGGACCTCGCGCGCGACAAACTTTCCCGCATCCTCGACCAGCCAGCGCACCGGCCTGTCGTTCATGCCCGACAGCTGCGCGTTGACGCGGGCGGCATCGACCGACTTCTTCGATGCGTCGACATGCACCATCCGCGCCCCCGCCGCCGACAGCGCCAGCGTGCCGACGCCGGTGTAGCCGAACAGGTTGAGGCACTCGGGGCTCTCCGCGGCGTTGCCAGTATCGGCCAGCGTGCCGCGCATCCAGTCCCACACCGGCGCCATGTCGGGAAAGAAGCCGAGGTGGCGGAAAGGGGTGTTCTGGGCCGTAAAGCGGACCTCGCGCCACGCCAACGGCCAGCCGTCGGCGGGCACAGGGCGGTCGAAATGCCAGCGTCCACCCCCATCCTCGTCCGCGCCGGGGATGAACTCGGCGTCGGCATCCCAATCGTCGTGCGCGGGTGCCCACATCGCCTGCGGTTCGGGGCGGATGAAGCGGAAACGGCCGTAGCGCTCGAGCTTGCGGCCATAACCCGAGTCGAGCAGGCCATAGTCGGCCCAGGGTTCGCCGATGAGGGTAATCGGGGTCATAAAACCGTTTCTCGACTTCGCTCGAAACGAACGGTGGGTGGGAAACGCCTCTCTGCCCGTTCGCTTCGAGCGAAGTCGAGAAGCATTTTCGTGCGATCAGCCCCGCGGCATCGCGCGTTCGGCGATGAAGCCGCTCACCGCGGCGAAGCTGCCGTCGAGCGTGGTGTAGCGTTCCTCGCGGTCGAAGAGGTCGCCGACCCGGCCCGGCAGCGCGGGGCGGACGCCCGTCGCACGCTCGACCGCGTCGCCGAACTTCGCGGCGTGTGCGGTCGCCAGCGTCACGACGGGTACGTCCGCGGGCAGGTCGGCGCGGCGCGCGGCGGCGAGGCCGATGGCGGTGTGCGGGTCGATGACCTGGCCGGCCTCCGCGCACGCCCAGCGCATCGCTTCGGCCATGTCGCCGGGCTCGACGCGGTCGCTGGCGAACAGCGCGGCGGCGCCCTCGGACTGGGCGTTGGTCAGGCGCATCGCTTTCGTCGTCTCGAACCCGCGCATCTGTTCGGCGATCGCCCCACCGTCGCGCCAGCCGAGGTCGAACAGCAGCCGTTCGAAGTTCGAGCTGACCTGGATATCCATGCTCGGCGCCGCGGTGGGGGTCACGGTGCCGGCGGAATAATCGCCCGCCGACAGCGCGCGGTGGAGGATGTCGTTGACGTTGGTGGCGACGATCAGCTTGGCGACCGGCAGGCCCATCTGCGCGGCGACATAGCCCGCGAACACGTCGCCGAAATTTCCGGTCGGGACCGAAAATGCTACCGCCCGCTCTGGTGCGCCGAGGCGCACGGCCGCGTAGAAATAATAGACCACCTGCGCCATCAGCCGCGCCCAGTTGATCGAATTGACCGCGCTCAGTGTGAAGCGTCCGGCAAAGGCGGCGTCGTTGAACATCGCCTTCACCAGCGCCTGCGCCTGATCGAAATCGCCGTGGATCGCGATGTTGTGGATATTGGGGGCGAGCACCGTCGTCATCTGGCGGCGCTGGACGTCGCTGACCCGGCCGACCGGATGCAACATGAACACATCGACATGCTCGCGCCCCGCCAGCGCATCGATCGCCGCCGATCCGGTATCGCCGCTGGTTGCGCCGACGATGGTCAGATGCTGGTCGGTTCCGGCCAGAAATTTTTCGAACAGCAATCCCAGGAACTGGAGCGCGACGTCCTTGAACGCGAGGGTAGGGCCGTGGAACAGCTCGAGCAGGAAGTGGCGCTGGTCGAGCTGGACGAGCGGGGTGACCGCGGCGTGGCTGAAGCGGCCATAGGCGGCCTCGCACATGGCGCGCAGTTCGGCCTCGGTCAGCGTGTCGCCGACGAACGGCAGCATGATCCGGACTGCGGTTTCGGCGTAGGACAGGCCGCGCAGGCCTGAGATTTCTTCCTGCGTCAGCGTCGGCCAGTATTCGGGCAGGTACAGCCCGCCGTCGCTCGCAAGGCCCGCCAGCGTCGCCGCGCGGAAATCGAGGGGCTCGGCCGCCCCGCGGGTGCTGATGTAGCGCATCGCCCGCGCCTAGCGAGGCGGGGGGCGGCTCGCAAGAAAGCTTGGCTTGGGAGCACAGCGTCTTCGGCGCGCATTGTCGAGGCTAGCGCGCAAACCAAACCGTTCGCCTCGAGTAGGGATCGAGGTTGTCGAGAGCCAGTATCGAGAGATGCTCTCCTGAGGCACGGACCTCTCGATACGCCGTCTCGACAGGCTCGACGGCTACTCGAGGCGAACGGGATTTGGGAGGGGCGGCTCGAATTTCAGTGCGTCCCGCCCCGCTCCCTCTAGCCCCGTCTGCGCCTGCGCATCGCCAGCGCGTAGATCACCAGCGCTATAGTCGCGAACACGAACCACTGCACGGCGTAGGCGAGGTGGTTGTTCGGGACCGACGAGATGTCGGGCACCGCGTTGGGGGCGAGGCCGGGGGCCGGTGTGTCGGCGACCAGCAGCAGCGGCTTGGGGCTATGGTCGAACAGCGTGGCGATCAGCGGGCGGGCGTCGGGGGCGTGGCTGATGCGCCCGGTCACGCTGCCGCCGGGCCAGCCGGTCGTCCCGGTCGGGCTGCGGATCGTACCGAGCTGGACGAACTGCCCGCCGGCGCAGGTGGCGATCAGGCGGTAGCCAGCGCTGCCGGCACCGGCGCGGGCGATGGTGACGGGGGCTGCACAGTCGAGGGTCGCGCGGCGAAAGAGCAGACGATCGTCGGCGCGCGTCGGGAAGGCGATGACGGGCCGTGCGGGATTGCTCGCCAGCAGCGCGAGTTCAGCCTCCTTTTCGGGCAGGCGGATCAGCAGCTGCCATAAACCGAGCGCGATCATCGTCGCGACGGCGAGTGCGACGGTGATAGTTGCGACGACGGGAACGCGCCTCATGGCTCGGGGTCCGCGATCCGCCCCTCACGCGCGGCGTTGCGATATTCGGCCGCCATCAGCGCGCCCTTCGCTACCCGCAGGCCGCCGACGACAGCGGCGAGGGTCAGCACCGGCCACACAATCAGGTGCAGCCAGATCGGCGGGTGAAACAGCATGTCGCTGGCGATCGCGAGCACGGTGATGAGCGTGCCGATGCCGAGTGTCAGGAACGCCGCGGGTCCGTCGCCGACGTTGAAGCTCGCGAAATCGAGGCCGCAGGCGGTGCATTTGGGCGCAAAGCGGATCGTGCTCGCAAAAAGGGTCTGTGCCCCGCAGCGCGGACACAGACCCTTCAAGCCAGCTTCGGTGATGGTAGGCGGGGTTGCCGCCGCGCCGTCCCGGCTGTCGGTCACCCGCCGTGGACGGGCGCGCCCCAGCCGCCCCAGACGTAGATGGTGACGAACAGGAACAGCCACACCACGTCGACGAAATGCCAGTACCAGGCCGCGGCTTCGAAGCCGAAGTGCTGGCGCGGCGTGAAGTCGCCGCGGTAGGCGCGGACCAGGCAGACCGCGAGGAAGATGGTGCCGATCAGCACGTGCACGCCGTGGAATCCGGTCGCCATGAAGAACGACGCGCCGTAGTTCAGCCCCTTGAAGGGGAAGGGAGCGTGCATGTACTCGTAGGCCTGGATGCTGCTGAACAGCACGCCGAGCAGGATCGTGCACCACAGGCCCTTCTTCAGGCCGTCACGGTCGCCGTGGATCAGCGCATGGTGCGCCCAGGTGACGGTGGTGCCCGAAAGCAGCAGGATGAAGGTGTTGAGCAGCGGCAGTTCGAAGGCGTTCAGCACTTCGAGGCCCTTGGGCGGCCACTGGGCGACGCCCTCGGTCAGCAGCTCGACGCTACCCGCCTCGCCGTGGGCGCCCGGCGTATAGCCGACCATGGCCGGGAACAGCGAGAAGTCGAAGAACGCCCAGAACCAGCCGACGAAAAACATCACTTCGGAGGCGATGAACAGGATCATGCCGTAGCGCAGGTGGAGCGCGACGACCGGCGTGTGATCGCCGGCATGCGCTTCCTTGATGACGTCGGCCCACCAGAAATAGAAGGTCGCGAGCACGCCGGCGAAGCCGAACGCGAACACCCACGGCCCGAATTCCGCGCCCTTCATCCACATGATGCCGCCGACCGCCAGGAAGAAGGCGGTGAAGGCGCCCATCAGCGGCCAGGGGCTGGGGGGAAGGATATGATAGTCGTGGTTCTTGGCACCGGCCATGATGGCGTCCCCGTTAGGCGTGTTTGCGGGCAGGCTCTAAGCGGTGGCGGAGGCGAGGGCAAGCCGCTGTGCGCGCCCGTTCTTTACGAGGCTGGCGGCGGCGTCCGGCTCGCGACCTTCGCCGGATCGACCGGGTAGAAGGTATAGCTGAGCGTGATGGTGTCGATGCCGCGCGCATCGGGATCGTCGACGATATTGGGATCGACGAAGAATATCACCGGCATCCGCACCGTTTCCCCTGGCTTCAGCGTCTGTTCGGTGAAGCAGAAACATTCGATCTTCGTGAAATACTTGCCCGCCTGCGCCGGGGTCACGTTGAAGGTCGCGGTGCCGGTGACGGGCTTGGCCGAGCGGTTGGTGGCGGTGAAGAACGCCATGTCGCGCGCGCCGATGTCGATGGTTTCCTGCTCGCGCTCGGGCACGAACTTCCAGTCGAGGCCCTTGCCGACGTTGGTGTCGAACGCGACGGTCACCTTGCTGCCGACGCCGCCCGGGGCGGCGACGCCCCGGTTGGTGGTGCCGTCGAGCCCGGTCGCCTCGCAGAACATGCGGTAGAGCGGGGCGCTGGCGAAGCCGAGCCCGGTCATGCCGCAGACGCCGATCGCTGCGAGGAGGGCGGTTCGGTGGATGCGCTTCATCACCAGATCCTCAATGCCCCATGCCCGCGCGGATTTTCGAGATCGTGATGAAGAACATCAGCAGGCAGAACGCGCCGAGCAGCAGCGCCATGACGCGGGCGCGCGATTTCTGGCGGGCGCGGAGTTCGTTTTCTTCGTGCGGGGTCATTGGGTCCACCTGTCCGCCACGACCGCGGCGAAAATAAGGGCGAGATAGAGGAGCGAGAATTTGAACAGCCGTTTCTCGGGCCGCATCGCGTCGCTCTCAGCGGTGTTGCGGAACGTCACCTGCGCGGCGAGGGCGGCAAAGATCGAGGTCAGCACGATCGCGCTGATGCCGTACATCGCGCCGGTCAGCCCCAGCGGCCACGGCGCGACCGCGGCGATGCCCATCGGGATGGTGTAGAGCCCGATCTGGGTCCGCGTCATCCGCTCGCCCGCGACGACGGGCAGCATCGGCACGCCGGCGTTGGCGTAGTCGGTCTTCACGAACAGCGCGAGCGCCCAGAAGTGCGGCGGCGTCCACAGGAACACGACCAGGAACAGCAGGAACGGCAGCAGCGCGATCTGCCCCGTCGCCGCCGCCCAGCCGATCAGCGGCGGGAACGCGCCGGCGGCGCCGCCGATGACGATGTTCTGCGGCGTCCGGCGCTTCAGCCAGACGGTATAGATGAGGACGTAGAACAGGATCGAGACGAGCAGAATCGCCGCCGCGGCATAGTTGACCGCCAGCCCCATCAGGATGACCGAGAACGCCGACAGGCCGATCCCGAAATGCAGCGCGGCCTGCCGATCCATCCGGCCCGCGGGCAGGGGACGCTTGGCGGTGCGCTTCATCACCGCGTCGATGTCCGATTCGTACCATTGATTGAGCGCACCCGCCGCGCCCGCGCCGAGCGCGATGCAGAGGATGGCGGTGAAGCCGATCACCGGATCGACCGATCCCGGCGCCGCCAGCATGCCGCAGAGCCCGGTGAAGACGACGAGCGTCATCACCCGCGGCTTCGTCAGCGCCAGGAAATCGCGCCATTCGGCGGGCAGGGTGATCGGGGTGTCGGCGGTCTGCATGGGAATGGCGGCGCTATAGGCGCTGGCGGACGATTGCGAAAGGGCATGCGCCGGGCGTGCGTCCCCAAACGAAAAACGCCCCGGCATCGCTGCCGGGGCGTCTTCAGGTTCTTGCCCCCGATGGGGCGGCCCGCCCGGTGCGTGCACCCGGCGGGCCGGGCACATGCGCCGGGCTCAATCCACTTGCGGGAGCGTCTCGAACTGGTGGTACGGCGGCGGCGAGCTGAGCGTCCACTCGAGCGTCGTGGCGCCTTCGCCCCACGGATTGTCGCCCGCCTTCTTGCCCGCCATCAGCGACCAGATGACGTTCACGAAGAACACCAGCATGCCGAGCGCCATCAGGCTGTAGCCCCAGGCGCTGGCGATGTGGTTCCAGTGGGCGAGGCCGTCGGTATAGTCGGGCATGCGGCGCGGCATCCCCTGCAGGCCCAGGAAGTGCATCGGGAAGAACAGCAGGTTCACGCCGACGAAGAACACCCAGAAGTGCAGCTGGCCGAGGAACTCGTTGAGCATCTTCCCCGACATCTTCGGGAACCAGTAGGTGAAGCCCGCGAACAGCGAGAACACCGCACCCAGCGACAGCACATAGTGGAAGTGGGCGACGACGTAATAGGTGTCCTGCATGTAGTCGTCGACGCCGCCATTGGCGAGGACGACGCCGGTGACGCCACCGACCGTGAACATGAAGATGAAGCCGATCGCCCAGACCATCGGGGTCGGGAAACGGAGCGAACCGCCCCACATCGTCGCGATCCACGAGAAGATCTTGATGCCGGTCGGCACCGCGATGACCATGGTCGCGGCTGTGAAGTACATCTTGGTGTTCACGCTCAGGCCGGTGGTGAACATGTGGTGCGCCCACACGACGAACCCGACCACGCCGATCGCGACCATCGCGTACGCCATGCCGAGATAGCCGAAGACCGGCTTCTTCGAGAAGGTCGCGATGATCTGGCTGACGATGCCGAAGCCCGGCAGGATCATGATGTACACTTCGGGGTGGCCGAAGAACCAGAACAGATGCTGGTACAGGATCGGATTACCGCCGCCGGCTGGATCGAAGAAGGTGGTGCCGAAATTGCGGTCGGTCAGCAGCATGGTGATGGCAGCGGCCAGCACCGGCAGTGCGAGCAGCAGCAGGAAGGCGGTGACCAGCACCGACCACACGAACAGCGGCATCTTGTGCAGGGTCATCCCCGGCGCGCGCATGTTGAAGATGGTGGTGATGAAGTTGATCGCGCCCAGGATCGAGCTGGCGCCGGCGAGATGGAGCGACAGGATCGCCATGTCGGTCGACGGCCCGGGCTCACCATAGGTGGAGAGCGGCGCGTAGAGCGTCCAGCCGTTGCCGGCGCCACCGAAGAACGGCGAGGCGAGCAGCAGCGTGAAGCTCGGCACCAGCAGCCAGAACGACACGTTGTTCATGCGCGGGAACGCCATGTCCGGCGCACCGATCATGATCGGCACGAACCAGTTGCCGAAGCCGCCGATCATCGCCGGCATCACCATGAAGAACACCATGATGAGGCCGTGCGCGGTGACGAGCACGTTCCAGAAGTGGAGCGATTCGTCGAACGACTGTTCGCCGCCGTGGATGAACTGCGCCCAGCCCTGAAGATACTGGATGCCGGGTTCGGCCAGCTCCATGCGCATCAGGCCGGAAATGCCGCCGCCGATGATCCCCGCGCAGATCGCGAAGATCAGGTACAGCGTGCCGATGTCCTTGTGGTTGGTGGACATGAACCAGCGGGCGAAGAACCCCGGCTTGTGATCGGCATCGTGGTGATGCGCGTCATGGCCGTGCGCGTCGAACGCGTGCGTTGAGATGGCGGTATCGGTCATGGCTTAACGTCCGGGGTTGCCGCCGGCGCCGTTATTGGCGGTGGCGGCCTGATTGGTGGTTTCGGCGGTCACGGTCGCATTCTCGACCGCGGCGTTGCCGGGAACGGCGGCGGTGGCCGGCGTCGCGGTATCGTCGGTGGCATCGGCGCCCGAGGCGGCGGGTGCAGCGGCACCCGGCATCGTGCCGCCCTTTGCCGCGACCCAGGCCGCGAACTGCTGCGGGCTGACCGCCTCGACCGTGATCGGCATGTAGCCGTGGCGCGCGCCGCACAACTCCGAGCACTGACCGAAGTACACGCCGGGCTTGTCGATGGTGAAGCTGGTCTCGTTGATGCGGCCGGGCACGGCGTCGAGCTTGATCCAGAAGGCGGGGACCGCCCAGCTGTGGATCACGTCGGCGGCAGTGGTCAGCAGGCGGATCGGCACGCCGACCGGCAGGACGATGCGGTTGTCGGCGGCAAGCAGGCGCGGGCCGTCGGCGTCGGTGCGATAGCGCGTGCCGGCGGGCACTTCCGACTGTTCCTTCAGCATGTTCGCGGTGATCGCGATGCCGCCGTGGTCGGGATATTCATACGACCAGTACCACTGGTTGCCGATCGCCTTCAGCGTCACCGCGCCCTTGGGCGGCGGCGCGTACTGCGCGGCGAGCAGCCGGATTGACGGCACTGCGATCGCGACCAAGATCAGCACCGGGACGAGCGTCCAGACGATCTCGATGAAGGTGTTGTGCGACGTCTTCGACGGCACCGGGTTCGCCTTCTCGCGGAAGCGGAAGACGACGTAGATCAGCAGGCCCAGCACGAAGATCGAGATGATCGTGATGAGCGGGAACAGGATCGAATCGTGGAACCAGTGCGCAGTCTCGCCATTCTTGGTGACCTGCGTCTGGATGCCGTAATAGCCGTCGGTCGGCTGGCCGACGTGGGCGACCGGCTTCACCAGCTGGCTGCCGTCGGCGGCCAGCGTCGGGTCGGCCGGTTTGGCGACCGCAGCAGTGGGCGCAGCGGCGGGCGCTGCGGTGGCGGGGGCGGCAGCCTCCGGCGCGGTGGTGGTGGTCGCGGCCCCGGGGGCGGCGGTCGGCGCGGCGGCGACGCCGGCGCTGCTGGCCAGCGCCAGCCCGGCGGCGGCGATGATCGTCTTGAATCCCGTCATGCGCATCGTGTCGAGCAAAGTCCCTGTTCGAAAGCGGCTGGTAGAACGCCACGCGCCGCGCGGGCAGAACAGCCCATTGGTGCCGGCCTATACGCGGGGGATGCCCGCGCCTCAAGGCTCGTGGTGGCGGCTTTTTTGCGCCCGTGTTGAAAGGGCCGCGGGGCGACCCTATTGCGGGGGCATGACCGACGACGAGATCCTCGCCGAGTTCCGTGCTGCCGACGCGCTGCTGGAGGGGCATTTCGTGCTGTCTTCGGGCCTGCACTCGCCGCGCTATCTACAATGCGCGCGCGTTCTGATGGACCCGGCGCGGGGCGCCCGGCTGGCGGAGGCGCTGGCCGCGCTACTGCCCGCAGAGCTCGGCATCCAGGCGGTGGTGTCGCCGGCGATGGGCGGGGTGATCGCCGGGCACGAGATGGCGCGGGCGCTCAGCGTACCGGCGATGTTCCTTGAACGCCCGACCGGGACGTTCGAGCTGCGCCGCGGCTTCCGCCTCGATCCCGGCACCCGCGTGCTGATGATGGAGGACGTGGTGACGACCGGCCTGTCGAGCCGCGAGGCGATCCGCGCGATCGAGGCGGCGGGCGGCGTGGTGGTCGCGGCGGCGGCGCTGGTCGACCGATCGGGCGGCGCGGCGACGTTCGACGTGCCGTTCCACCCGCTCGTGCGGCTCGACGTGCCGAGCTATTCCGCCGACGCGCTGCCGGCAGACCTCGCCGCGATCCCTGCGACGAAGCCGGGCAGCCGCGCGGCGTGACCCACCTGCGCCTCGGCCTCAACATCGATCATGTCGCGACCGTGCGGAATGCGCGGGGCAGCGGCTATCCCGATCCGGTGCGCGCGGCGTTTCTGGCGGCGGAGGCCGGGGCGGACGGGATCACGGCACACCTGCGCGAGGATCGGCGGCATATCACCGACGACGACATCGCCCGGCTGTCCGAAGGATTGCCGATCCCGCTCAACCTGGAGATGGCGTCGACCGACGAGATGCTCGCCATCGCGCTCAGGCACCGCCCGCATGCCGCGTGCATCGTGCCGGAAAAGCGCGAGGAGCGGACGACCGAGGGGGGGCTGGATGCCGCCGGCGGGCACAATCACCTGGCGCCGATGGTGCGCGAACTCCGCGCCGCCAACATCCGCGTGTCGCTGTTCATCGAGCCCGACGCGGCGCAGATCGAGGCCGCGATTCGACTGGGCGCGCCGGTCGTCGAGCTGCACACCGGGCGCTATGCCGAGCTGTCGGGCGAGGCGCAGGTAGTGGAACTGCGCCGGCTGGCCGACGCTGCCGCGCTCGCTGCCAAGAACGGGATCGAGGTCCATGCCGGGCACGGCCTGACCTTCGACAATGTCCAGCCGGTGGCGGCGATCCCGCAGCTGGCGGAGCTGAACATCGGGCATTTCCTGATCGGGGAGGCGATCTTCGAGGGGCTGGGGCCGGTGGTGCGGCGGATGCGCGACCTGATGGACGCGGTGCGGTGAGTTTTCTTGGTTCTCCTCCCCGGCACGGGGAGGTGGCTGGCGCAGCCAGACGGAGGGGGCGGGCCGCAGGCGTTGCGCTCGGGCGAGCCCCCCTCCACCGCTTCGCGGTCCCCCTCCCCGTGCCGGGGAGGATTTTGACGTGATCCTCGGGCTCGGCTCCGACCTCTGCAATATCGAGCGTATCCAGGCGTCGCTCGACCGCTTCGGCGCGCGGTTCGAGGCGCGGGTCTTCACCGATATCGAGCGTGCGAAGGCGGACCGGCGCCCCTTCACCAGGGCGGGCACGCTCGCCAAACGCTTTGCCGCCAAGGAAGCATTTTCGAAAGCGGTCGGCACCGGTTTTCGCGCCGGCGTTTTCATGCGCGACATCGGCGTGGTCAATGCCGCGTCGGGTGCGCCGACGCTCGCACTGACCGGCGGTGCCAAGGCGCGGCTTGACGCCATGATCCCGGCGGGCCACGTCGCGAGAATACATCTGACGCTGACCGACGACCATCCCTGGGCGCAAGCCTTCGTGGTCATCGAAGCGGTCAAGGACACCTGAATGGCCGACGATCTGGCGCTCGATCCCTCCGACACTCCCCCCAGCAGCGATACGCCGCCTGCCCGCCGCACCAACTGGTGGGCCGAGGTGAAGGGGATCGTGTGGCTGGTGCTGGCGGTGCTCGGCTTCCACAGCTTCGTCGCCAAGCCTTTCTATATCCCGAGCGAATCGATGATGCCGGGGCTGCTGGTCGGCGACCGGCTGGTGGTGACGAAGTTCCCCTACGGCTATTCGTTCGTCACCCCGACGTTCCACCTGCTGCCGTTCCTGAACGGGCGGCTGTTCGGATCGCTCCCCGCGCGCGGCGACGTCGTGATCGTCACCCCGCCGGGTACCACCACCGACTATATCAAGCGCGTCATCGGCCTGCCGGGCGACCGCATCCAAGTGCAGGGCGGCATCGTGTATCTGAACGGGCGCGCGGTGCCGCGCCGCGCGATGGGCGACCGGCTGATCGCGATCGACCCGAATAACCGCTGCGCCGGCGACAACGACGTGCAGGTGCCGGGGAACGACGGGCGCGATTACTGCCGCTATCCGATCTTCCGCGAGACGCTGCCCGGCGGGCGCTCCTACGACACGATCGACCAGGGCTATTCGTTCGGCGACAATTTCGGGCCGTACACGGTGCCCGCAAACCACGTCTTCCTGATGGGCGACAACCGCGACAATTCCGCCGACAGCCGCTTCCCCTTGAGCGAGTTGGGCCTGGGCGGCGCGGTGCCGTGGGAGAATATCGGCGGTCGGGCCGAATTCATCACCTTCTCGCTCGACGGATCGGCGACGCTCAATCCACTGACCTGGCCGCAATCCTTCCGTTCGGGCCGCGCCGGCGTCTCGCTCCATCCGCAGAAAGCCGCCGAGTGACCGACGCGACCGCGAACGATCCGACGATCGGCGACGGCAAGCGCCGCGTGCCGGTGATCGAGGACGCCAGCCCCAACGAGATCCGCGATCCGCAGGTGCGCGAGGAGATCAAGCGCGCCGCGGTGTGGCTGGGCATGGCGTCGGCGATCGCGCTGGTCGTGCTGCTGATCCAGCCGTTGCTCATCATCCTGGCGGGGCTCGTCTTCGCCTCGATGCTCGACGGGGGCGTGCGGCTGCTCGGGCGGGTGCTGCCGATCGGGCGCGGGTGGCGGCTGCTGATCGTGTGTATCCTGACGGTCGTGTTCCTGGTCGGCACCTTCTACCTGACCGGGGTGCAGGTGACGCAGCAGGTGACCGAGCTGCGATCGACGCTGGAGGCGCAGGCGGTCAAGCTGACGACGTTCCTGACGCAGCAGGGGCTGATGCCCGGCGCGTCGGACATCAGCGGTATCGCACGCCAGGCGATGAGCTCGGTCGGGCGGCTGACGTCGTGGGTCGGCACCGCGATCGGCGCGCTGGCGACGATGTTCATGATCATGGTGATCGGCCTGTTCGTGGCGATGGAGCCGCGGGTGTACGAGCGCGGGCTGCAATGGATGATCCCGGTCGCCCACCGCGACGAATTCGCGGTGACCGTCCGGCGGATGGGCTTCACGCTGCGCCGGCTGCTCGCCGGGCGCCTGCTCGGCATGGTCGCGGAAGGCGTGCTGACGTGGATCGCGCTGATGATCGGCGGGGTGCCGATGGCGATGATCCTCGGCATCCTGACCGGGCTGCTCGCCTTCATTCCGAACATCGGCGCCTTCATCTCGGGCGCGCTGATGGTCGCGGTCGGCTATTCGGCGGGGGCGGAGACCGGGCTGTGGGCGATCGGCACCTATGTCGTCGTGCAGACGTTCGATGGCTATGTCCTGCTTCCGCTGGTGGCGAAGAAGACGGTCGACATGCCGCCGGCGCTGACGCTCGGCACGCAGATTCTGGCGAGCGCGCTGCTCGGCATCATCGGGCTGGCGCTCGCCGATCCGATTACCGCGATGGTCAAGGCGGCGCTTGAGCGCCGGTCGGAGCGGACGGCTCAAGACGCCGGCGACGACACCAGCGAATCGAACAGCCTGAGGTAATCCGCCGCCGGGTCGCCGCTGTCGACTAGCGGCTGCGGGCGGGCGCGCCCGGAGAGCCACGCATCGATTTCCGCGACCAGCGCGGAGGCGTCGCCCACCGCCACCACGCTGCCGCGCGCCGGATCGGCGACGATCTCGCGCACCGCGACGCTCGAATCGGTGGTGACGACTGGCGTGCCGAGCGACAGCGCCTCACGCAGCACGCCGGGCACGCCCTCGAAATCGGAGGTCAGCACCAGCAGCTCGGCCCCGGCGATCGCGGGCAGCGGATCGGCGGCGTGGCCGGGCAGCAGCACGCGGTCGGCGAGGCCGAGCGCCGCCGCGTGCGCCATGATCTCCGCGCGGAGCGATCCCTCGCCCAGGATCACCAGCGGAACCGTGCGGTCGGCGATTCCCGCCAGCGCCGTTAGCGCCCGGTCCCAGCGTTTTTGGGGGGCGAGCCGCCCGACCCCGATCAGATAGCGCGGCGGCAGCGCGAGCGGCGGCGCGGCGGGGTCGCTGCGAGCCGGCGGATTGGGGATGACGTGGACGCGGTCGCGCGCGATCCGCATTTCCTCGACCGCCTCCGCCGCCATGTTCGGCGACATTGCCACTACCGCGTCGAGGAAGCGGGGATGCCGGTGCAGCCACACGCGGTACGGCAGCGCCTGCCAGCGATGATCGCGGCGGACGAGCGCGTTCGACACCTTGCCGACGATCGGGGGGCAGGCGCGCCCCAACCGCAACCGCGTCCACGCCGCCACGCCGGTATAGTGGTTGCCGGGGCAGAAGATCGCGTCGGGCCGCCGCTCGCGCACCAATCGCGGCACCGCGCGGGCGAGTGCGGCATAGCGCGCCGTGCCGAGTTCGATCACCTCGGCGCCCGCCGGCATCTCCCCCGCCAGCGCCCCGCCGCCCTGCCCGACGACAATCGTTACCCGCCGTCCGCGCGCGATCCACAGGCCCGCCAGGCGCAGCATCGCCCGCTCCACGCCTCCGCCGTCCAGCGTCTGCGCGAAGGTCAGGATGTGGCGGGCGGGCGGTGGCTGGTCGGTCATGGGCTTGCGATTCGCCATGCTACAGCCCAAATCGCGCGCCGATTAAACCGCATTCGATTGCGATGGCGGTGATGCCGGTGCGAATCGTCGGTTCCGTGCGTTGTCGCGGGAGCCGCGCGATCCTATTGTCCCGGCGGCGTTTGACGGAAGCGGTCCACTTGAAACCACCCGAAGTTGCAGCGGCGACCGTCCACGGCATCGATCCGGGGCCGACGCTCGTCCCGAGCGTGCTGCCCGATGGCGAGATCGACGCGCTGGAGCCGGTCGAGCGGATCAAGCGCCGCTGGCCGCAGGTGCTGGCTGGCGGCCTGACGCTGCTGATGGTCGCGTTCCTGGCGCGCGAGCTGTTCGGCGAGGGACTGGAAGCGCTGTCGCGGACGGTGCCCGAAAGCCCGGCCTTCTACGTGGCCTTCGCACTCCTCTACATGTCGCCGCCGACGTTCGACTGGATCATCTTCCGCCGCTTGTGGCGCATCCCCGGCGAAGGGTTGATCGCGCTGATGAAGAAGCGCGTCGCGAACGAAGTCGTGTTCGGCTATTCGGGCGAGGCCTATTTCTACGCCTGGGCGCGCGCGCGGATGAAGATGGTGACCGCGCCGTTCGGGGCGGTGAAGGACAATTCGATCCTGTCGGCGATCGCCGGAAACGCGATCACGCTCATCATGCTGCTGGTCGCGTTTCCCTTCGCGAAGGATCTGCTGACCGACGGCCAGTTCAAGATGGTGGCGGGGTCGGCGGCGGTGACGATCGCGACGTCGGTGCCGTTCCTGATCTTTTCGCGCCGCGTGTTCTCTTTGCCCAAGCCGACCTTGTGGTGGGTGTTCTGGGTGCACTGCGCGCGCCTGATCTTCGGATCCACGATGATCGCGCTCGCGTGGCATTTCGCGATGCCCGACGTCTCGATCGGCATGTGGCTGTTCCTGTCGGCGGGGCGGCTGCTGGTGTCGCGCCTGCCGCTGGTGCCGAACAAAGACCTTCTTTTCGCCAATTTCGCGATCCTGTTGATCGGGCAGGGAGATGCGCTGTCCGATCTGGTCGCGTTCACCGCGGCGCTGACGCTCCTGGCACATGTCGTGTTCATCGCCGGTGTGGGACTGTATGAACTGGTAAAGAGGAAGACGGCATGATCCGCGATACCGCGACCCTGATGGCGACGATGCTGGCGTTGGCGACCGCCACGGCGCCGGTCGCTGCCCAAGGCGCGCCAATCGGGGACGACGCCGCCGCCTGCACCTCGGGCACCGGCTCCGCGATCCGCGTGAACGTCACCGGGCTGAAGGATCGCACCGGGCGGCTGAAACTGGAGCTCTATCCCGCGAACGAGGAAGATTTCCTGAAGGACGACCGCGACCTGGTGAAGGAGGGCAAGTTCTTTCGCCGGATCTGGGCGCAGACCCCCGCATCGGGCGACGTCGCGTTGTGCATCAAGGCGCCGGCGCCGGGGCGCTACGCGCTGCTGTTCACCCACGACCGCGACGGCAAGAACAAGTTCAATTTCTGGCGCGACGGCGCGGGCTTCGTCTCGACCGCGAAGCTTGGGCGCAGCCGCCCGAAGCTGGAGCAGGCCGAGCTGACCGTCGGGCGCGGGGTGACGAGCGTCACCATCCGCACGCAGTATCTGCGCGGCCTGTCGGGCTTCGCGCCCTATACCGGCTGAGGCGGGCAAGACGCCCCCATGCGCATCGTCGACGTCAACGAATATTACTCGCCGACCGGCGGGGGCGTGCGCACCTATCTCGACCGCAAGATGGGCATCCTCGCCGACCTCGGCCACGAATTGATTGTGATCGCGCCGGGGTTCGAAGATGCAGTCGAGGACCGCCCCGGCGGCGGGCGTATCTATTGGGTGAAGGCGCCGCGGCTGCCGTTCGACCGCAGCTACGGACTCTATTGGGACGGCGCGCCGATCACGCGGCTGCTCGACACGATCGATCCCGACGTGGTCGAGGTGTCGTCGCCGTGGCGCCCGGCATGGATCGTCGGCGACTGGCAGGGGCGGGCGCTGAAGATCTTCTTCGCGCACAACGACAATGTCAGCGCATACGCCGGTCGCTGGCTGGAGGATGTCGCCGACACCGCCACGGTCGAGCGGTGGTGCGGCTGGTACACGCGCTACATGGGGCGCTTCCTGGCGAAGTTCGACGCGTTCGTGACCAACGGCGCCGACCTCGCCCGGCGGCACGCGCGGCGCGGGCTGACCGTCGATGCAGCGATGCCGCTGGGGATCGACCGCGGCGATTTCTCCCCCGATCTGCGTGACGAGGCGTTGCGCACCGCGCTGCTGGCGCAATGCGACCTGCCGCCCGAGGGCAAGTTGCTGCTCGGCGTCGGGCGGCACCACCCCGAGAAACGCTGGCCCACGATCATCGACGCGGTCGAGCGCGCGGGCGAGCGCATGCCGGTCGGCCTGATGCTGCTCGGCTACGGCGTCGACCACCAGAAGCTCGCGAAGCGCGTTGCCGACAGTCCCCACATCCGCCTGTTTCGCCCGGTGTACGACCGCGCGCGCTTCGCCCGCATCATGGCGAGCGCCGACGCGCTGATCCACGGGTCCGACGCCGAGCCGTTCGGGCTGGTCGCGCTGGAGGCGGTGGCGTCGGGCCTGCCGTTGATCGTGCCCGACCAGGGCGGCGCGTTCGAGATCGCCGAGCCGCAGTTCGCCGAAACCTATGCCGCGCGCGATGCCGCGTCGGCGGCGGCGGCGATCCAGCGGATGTTCGCGCGCGAGCCCGCGATCCTGCGCGCCGGCGTGCTGACCGCCGCCGGCAAGGTGCTGAGCGACCGCGACCATGCGATCGCGCTGGTCGACTATTACCGCGGGCTGATCGACGGCAAGGCGGGCGTGGCAGCGGTCGCCTGAGGCGGGGCGTAAAGGCGAAAACGGCCATCGCCGATGCGCCGCCAGCCGCGCGACACGGCCCACTCCTCCAGTGCTGCGTCGAGGGCGCCGTCGCCGCTGGTCCAGCGCCCTTCACCCCCGACCAGGATAGCCGCTGGCGGTTGCGCGGCGAAGGCTTCGGCAAGGCGCGGGCGCGAGACGAGGTGCAGGGGTGCCTCATCGGTGACGAGGCCGGTGCTGCGGAAATAGAAAGGGCCGGTCGCGAAGCGCGCATCGGGCGTCATCGCCGCTGGCAGGAATTGCGGCGATAACGTCGCGACCACGCCGCTCCGACCGCTCCCCGCCAGCCGCGCGGTTTCCTCATGCGCGCGCGCCATGCCGCTCCCGCTCGCCGCCGCGACGATCGAGGGGATCAGCCCGATCGCGGCGAAACCGGCCAGCGCCGCCTGCCACGCCCGGCCCGGCGCCAGCGCCTGCCAGCGCAGCGCCAGCAGCACGAACAGCGGCGGCAGCGCGGGGAGCAGATACTGCCGCCACGTCGGTGCGGGCAGCAGCGCGGAAATCAGCCCCGCCATCGCCAGCCACCCGAGCAGCGTCGGGCGCCGCTGTCGGCGCAGCGCGACCATCGCCAGCGCGAGCAGTGCGGGCCCGAGCGCCAGGAATTTCGCGACGTCGACCGCCTTCGCCGCCAGCGACAGCTTCCACGCGCGCCCGGTCGCGGCGTAGAATTCGGCGGGCGCCTGCGCGGGGAAGGCCAGCGTGCCGAAAACGAACCCCGCGGGCGACAGTGCCGCCAGCCATGCCACCAAAGCGATCGGCGGCAATGCGCCGACCAGCACCCAAGCCGGGCGATGGCGCGGCGCGGTGAGCGCGTAGATGCCGTAGGCCGCGGCGGGCAGCGCGTAGGAAATCTTCGCCGCCGCCGCCGCCGCCAGCAGCAGCCCGGCGAGCATCGCCTGGCCCCGCGACCCCGCGCCACGATCGGCCCGCAGCATCGGCACCATCGCGCAGGCGAGCAGCGCGGCGGGCAGCGCGTCGTTGCGCGCGGTGCCGCCGGAAAACAGCAGGATGTCGCACGTCGCGAACAGCGCCGCGCAGAGCGTCGCGGTGCGCGCTTCTACTCCGGCGACCCGGATCGCCCGCCACGTCGCCGCGACCGCCAGTGCCGCCAGCAGCGCGTTGGCGACCCGTAGCGCCGGCCATGCCCAGTCGCCGGACACCCACGCCAGCGGCGCGAATGCTAAGGGCTGGAGCGGGGTCTGGAGATAGGCATAGTCGCGGTAGGGCAGCAGCCCGCCCGCGGTCAGCCGCGCGGCGGCGACATACTGACTTTCGTCGTGATCGAGCCCGCGCAGCCACGCGAGCGCGACCAGTATGACGATCAGCAGCGCGAGCGCGACGGGGGGGCGGGGCAGGCGCATCGCGACCCTCGCTATCGCAGGGCTTGCCCGCTGTCACGAAGCCGCCATGCTGCGGGGGCAAGGAGCTGCCCCATGACCCTGACCCTCGACCGCCGCCAGTTGATCGTCACCGGCACGCTGGGCCTCGCCGCGCTCTCCTTCCCCGGCATCGCGCTGGCGCAGGGGCTGACGCGCACCGGCTTCACCCACAATGTCGCGAGCGGCGAGCCGGGGGCGACCTCGATGTTGCTCTGGACGCGCTATGTACCGGTGAGCGGCGACGTCGCGACCATCCGGGTCGAGCTGTCCGAAGCCCCCGATTTCGCGCGGATCGCGGGCGGGGCGGAGATGACGACGGGGCCGTGGCGCGACCACACGATCAAGCTGACCGTCACCGGCCTGAAACCGGGCACGCGCTATCACTATCGCTTCATCGCGCCTGACGGCACGCTGTCGCCGGTCGGGCGGACGAAGACGCTGCCGACGACCGCGCGCCGGCTGAAGATCGCGGTGTTCAGTTGCTCGAACATCGGATTCGGCTGGTTCGGCGCTTACGGCCATGCCGCGGCGGGCGACTGCGACCTCGCCTATCATCTCGGCGACTATTTCTACGAATATGGGCCGGGCACCTACCCGGTGAAGGCAGAGATGGTCGACGGGCGCGACATGGCGCCCGATCACGAGGCGCTGAGCCTTGCCGACTATCGCCTGCGCTACGCCAGCTACCGCGCCGACCCCGATCTGCAGGCGCTGCACGCGGCGATGCCGATGCTGGTCGCGATGGACGATCACGAATCGGCCAATAATTCGTGGGAGGGCGGCGCGCAGAACCACCAGAGCGCGACCGAGGGCGCATGGTCGCTGCGCAAGGCGGCGGCGATCCAAGCGTGGCGCGAATGGATGCCGGTCAGCGACCTTCCCTACGCGTCCTATGACGTCGGCGGGCTCGCGACGATCTACCGCACCGATACGCGGCTCGCCGCGCGGTCGGCGGAGCTGGTGGTGACCGCCGCGATGCGCAGCGATCCCGCCGCACTCCGCCGGTTCCGCGAGGGCGCCTGGCGCGATCCCGCGCGCACGATGATGGGCTCGACGCAGGAGGCATGGCTGGCCGCGGCGATGGCAGCATCGGCGCGGGCCGGGCGGGGGTGGCAGATCGTCGGCTTCGGCACCAACATGGGCTATCTCCAGACACCGGAGGATGCGCTGAACTGGCTGCCGCCGACCGCGCCGGAGTGGGCGCGCACCGGCATATCCGACCGGGTGACGCTGGGCCGCGCGAACCTGCCGCAGGACATGGACAGCTGGGGCGGCTTTCCCGCCGCACGCGCGCGCTTCCTCGCGGCGGCGCAGGGGTTGGCGGCGGACACGATCGTGCTGTCGGGCGACAGCCACAATGCGTGGAGCTTCCAGCTGGCGACGGGCGGGCGCGCCGCCGCGGTCGAATTCGGGGTGCAATCGGTGACGTCGGGCGGGATCGAAGGGGCGACGCGCGGCGTCGATCCGGCGCGGATCGCGCGCAGCCTGGTCGCCGGCAACCGTGAGCTGGCGTGGTGCGATACCTCGCGCCGCGGCTATATGGTGACGACGCTGACGCCCGAGCGCGCGACCAATGAATGGCTGTTCTGGGATTCGGTCGCGACGCGGTCGCTCACGCCGACGGGGGCGAAGATCGCTACCGTGGCGCGCGGCACGCGGCGGATCGCGGTGTGATCCACCTCCGTTCGTTTCGAGCGTAGTCGAGAAACGGCTACCGCGCGCCCTGCGGCGGTTTCTCGACTTCGCTCGAAACGAACGGCGGGGTGGGGATTTAGTCCAGGCTTTTTGACGCCTGCTCGAACATATCCTTCGACAGCCCCGGCGTCGCGAGGATGCGGTGGAGTTCGGCCTTCATCAGCGCGGCGCGGGCGACGTCGAAGCGTTTCCAGCGGCCGAGCGGGGGCAGCAGCTTCGCCGCGGTCTGCGGGTTGAGCTTGTCGAGCGCGATCAACTGGTCGGCGAGGAAGCGGTAGCCGCGCCCCGACAGATCGTGGAACGCTCGCTGGTTGACCCCGAACGCGCCAACGAGTGCGCGGGCGCGGTTGGGGTTGGCGAGCGTGAAGTCCTTGTGCCGGGCCAATTCCTCGACCGCCGCCAGCGCGTCGTCGCGTGACGACAGCGCCTGCACCTGGAACCATTTGTCCAGCACCAGCGGATTGTCGGCATAGCGATTGTAGAAGATGTCGAGTGCCGCGACCCGCTCGTCCGACGTGCCACTGGTCAGCGTGACCAGCGCGCCCTGCCGGTCGGTCATGTTGTCGGCGGCCTCGAACTGGCGGAAGGCGAGATGCGCGGCGTCGCTCGCCCCGCCGGCGGCGATATAGCCGAGCGCGACGGTCTTCAGCCGGCGGTCGCCCTTCGCCGCGGGGGTATAGGCGAAGGCGCCTGCGCGGGTGGCGTCGTAGGCGGCGCGCCATTCGCTCTCCAGCCGCTGACCGAGATCGCGGCGCAGCGCCTCACGCGCGCGGAAGATCGCGTCGGGATCGACCACGCCCATCTGGTCGCCGACGAAGCTTTCCGACGGCAACAGCACCGCCTCGGCGATGAAGGCATGGTCGAGCTTCGCATCGGTCAGCGTGTTCTTCACCGCGGCGATGACCGCAGCGTGATCGCCGCGCCCGGTCGCGACTGCGGCGACCAGCGTGTCGAGCATCAGCTGCTGCATCGCCTCATACCGCGCGAACGGATCGTCGTCGTGCGCCGACAGGAAGGCGAGGTCGGCGGCCGAGCGATCGGTCTCGACGATGACGGGTGCGGAAAAGCCGCGGTTGATCGACAGCAGCGGGCGTTCGCTTACCCCCTCGAACACGACTTCGGCGCGGGCGTCCGATAGCACGACCAGCCGCTCGGGGCCGAGCGGCGCGCCGGTCTCGCTGCCGAACAGCCGCAGTTTCAGCGGCAGCACCATCGGCGCCTTGTCGGGCTGGCCCGGCGTCGGCGGCACCGCCTGCGCCAGCGTCAGCAGCGCGCGGCCCGATCCCTGTTCGTGGCTGATCGACGCCGTGACGCGCGGAGTGCCGGCCTGCGAATACCAGCGACGGAACTGGGATAGGTCGGTGTCGCCCGCCTCCTCCATCGACGCGACGAAATCCTCGCACGTCGCCGCAGTGCCGTCGAACCGGTCGAAATACAGGTCGGTGCCGGCGCGGAACTTCTGCGCGCCCAGCAGCGTCGCCATCATGCGGATGACTTCGGCCCCCTTGTTGTAGATGGTTGCGGTGTAGAAGTTGCTGATTTCCATGTAGCTGTCGGGGCGGATCGGGTGCGCCAGCGGGCCGGCATCCTCCGGGAACTGTGCGGCGCGCAGCCCCCGCACATCCTCGATCCGCTTGACCGCGGGGCTGCCCTGGTCGGCGGAGAAGCTCTGGTCGCGATAGACCGTGAAGCCTTCCTTGAGCGAAAGCTGGAACCAGTCGCGGCAGGTGACGCGGTTGCCCGACCAGTTGTGGAAATATTCGTGCGCGACCACGGCCGCGATGCCGTCGTAATCATAATCGGTGGCGGTATCGGGATCGGCCAGGATGTAGCGGCTGTTGAAGATGTTCAGCCCCTTGTTCTCCATCGCGCCGAAGTTGAAATCGTCGACCGCCACGATGTTGAACACGTCGAGGTCGTATTCGCGGCCATAGACCTGCTCGTCCCAGCGCATCGACGTTTCCAGCGCCTGCAGCGCATGGTCGGTCTTGGGCAGGTCGGCGGCGCGGACCCATATGCCGAGCTGTACCTCGCGGCCCGACCGGGTGACGAAGGTCGAACGGTTCGCGACGAGATCGCCCGCGACCAGCGCGAACAAATAGCTGGGCTTGGGGAAGGGATCGTTCCACTCCGCCCAGTGACGCCCGTCGTCCAGATTCCCGCTGCCGACCGGATCGCCGTTTGCCAGCAGGATCGGGAAGCGTGCCTTGTCGGCGGTCATCCGCACCGAATAGCGCGCGAGCACGTCGGGGCGATCGGGGAAGAAGGTGATGCGGCGGAACCCTTCGGCCTCGCACTGGGTGCAGAGCAGCCCGCCCGAGGCATAGAGGCCCATCAGCTGGGTGTTGGTCTCGGGCGACAGCTCGACCTCGGTGGTGATGCTGTGGGCATCGCCGCCCAGTGCGAGCACCAGGTCGCCGCCGTCCATTTCCCAGGACACGGGTGCGCCATCGACCGTGACCGACAGCGGCGTCAGCGCGTCGCCGTCGAGGCGCAGCGGGCGATCGTGCGCGCCGTTCCGCGTGACGCTCAGGGTCGCGCGGACGCGGGTCGCGGCGGGGGCGAGGTCGAACTCCAGCGCGATTTCCGGCACCAGCCAGTCGGGCGGGCGATAATCGGCGCGGTGGATGGTAGTGGGCGCGGGCGAAGCGGTGGCGATGACGTCCATGCCGCTCGTATATCCTGCGATGCGGTTCGCCAGCTAGTGAATTGCGTGGCCGACGATCGCGCTGCTAGGCATCACCATCCCCGCAATCCGTGCAGAAAGTCCCCAAGTTGAACCAGCTACGCCTCGCCGCGGTTTCCGCGATCGCGCTTTTCGCTACGACCGCCGCTGCACAGGATGCGCCCAAGCCCGTCGCGCCCGCGCCCAAGCCGACCGCCGCCGAACTGGCGCAGCGCAATGCGGTGACCAATGCCGCGCTGACCCCCGCCGAAGCGGCGATGAAGGCGCACGTCATGTTCCTGGCGTCGGATGCGATGCGCGGGCGTGAGGCGGGCAGCCGCGAGTACGACATTGCCGCGCAGTATGTCGCGGCGCAATTCTACGCCGCCGGGCTGCGCCCCGCGGGCGACGACGGCAGTTTCCTGCAACAGGTGCCGCTGATCGAGGTGAAGGCCGCGGACAAGGGCAGCTTCGTGGTGACGCCGAAGGGCGGGAAGCCGGTGCCGCTCACCTTCGGGCAGGATTATCTGCCGAGCGTCAATCCGGCACAGGCGACGACGACGGTCGACGCGGGCCTGGCCTTCGTCGGCTACGGCATCGTCGCGCCGACCGCGGGCCGCGACGATTATGCGGGCGTCGACGTGCGCGGCAAGATCGTGCTGATGTTCGGCGGCGCGCCCGAAAGCCTGAACACCGAGGAGCGCGCGCATTTCGGCGGCGGCCCGACCAAGGCGGCGATCGCGCAGGCGAAGGGCGCGGCGGGCGTCATCATGATCGAGAATCCGAAGTTTGCGAAGACGCGGCCCTTGTCGGCGGGCGCCGCCAACTATGATCGCCCGCGCGTGACCTGGGCGCGCAAGGACGGCACCGGCTATTCCATTTCCCCCAAGGCGCCGACGCTCGGCACGATCAGCGTCGCGGCGGCGGAGCGGCTGTTCGGTGCCGGCTGGGCCGAGGTTGCGCGAGGAGCGGAGTCGAGCGAGACGAAGTTCAAGGCGATGCTGCTGCCGGCATCGATGAAGGCGACGATCGCCACCGCGACCTCGCCATTGCCGAGCTCCAACGTCGTCGGCCTGCTGCCCGGCAGCGACCCGAAGCTCAAGGGCGAGTACGTCGTCCTCTCCGCGCACCTCGATCACGTCGGCGTAGGGCGCCCGGACGCGCGCGGCGACACGATTTACAACGGCGCCGAGGACAATGCCGTCGGCATCGCTTCGCTGATCGAGGAAGCCAAGAAGTTCAAGGCGAGCGGCACCCCGCCGAAACGCTCGATCCTGTTCGTCGCGGTGACCGCGGAGGAAAAGGGCCTCGTCGGCGCCGAATATTTCGCCAACAACCCGACCGTGCCGGCGAAGGCGATGGTGGCGAACGTCAACCTCGACATGCCGATCATCACCTACACGTTCGAGGACGTGATCGCCTTCGGTGCCGAGCGTTCGACGCTGGGGCCGATCGTGAAGAAGGCCGCGGCCTCGATCGGCGTCGGCTTCTCGCCCGATCCGATGCCCGAGCAGGGGCTGTTCGTCCGCTCCGACCATTATCGCTTCGTCCAGCAGGGCGTGCCGAGCGTGTTCCTGTGGCCGGGCCAGAAGGGGCCGGGCAAGGCCGCGGTCGAGGATTTCTTCAAGAACCACTATCACCAGCCCTCCGACGAGGTGTGGCAGGGCCCGGCGCTCGACTGGAGCCAGGGCGTGCGTTTCATCGACGTGAACTATGCGATCGCCCGCGAGATCGCCGACGGCGCGGAACGCCCCCGCTGGAACAAGGGCGATTTCTTCGGGACGCTGTACGGGGGTTATGGCGCGAAGTGAGGGTGGGGTGAGCGTAAGCCCACAGCCGTTCGACTCGAGTAGGGATCGAGCTTGTCGAGAGCCCGTATCGAGAGTGTTATCTTGGGGCAGAGACCTCTCGATACGCCGTCTCGACAAGCTCGACGACTACTCGAGGCGAACGGATTTTCCGGGTTAGGTTAGCCGCATGCGCTTGCTGATCTTCGGCCTCGGCTACACCGCGACCCGTATAGCCGCGCAGGTGCGCGCGGGCGGCGGTGCGGTGATGGCGACGGGGGGCACGGGCGATCTGGCGTTCGATGACGACGCCGGGGTGCGGGCGGCGATCGCTGCGGCCACGCATGTGTTGTCGTCGGTTCCGCCGGACGACGCCGGCGACCCGGTCCTCGCGCGCTACGGCGATGCGCTGAACGGTCGCTGGCTTGGCTACCTCTCCTCGACCGGCGTGTATGGCGACGCCCGCGGCGCCTGGGTGGACGAATCCGCGCCGATCGCGGGGCGCCGCGCCAATCGTAACGCCGCCGACACCGCGTGGCTGGCGCGAGGTGCGCGGGTGTTTCGCCTGCCGGGCATCTACGGCCCCGGCCGCTCGCCGATCGATCGGGTACGAGAGGGCAAGGCACATCGCACCGGACTGCCCGATCAGGTGTTCAGCCGGGTCCATGTCGACGACATCGCGCGCGGCGTGGTCGCGGCGTTCGATGCGCCGGCGGGGGCGTACAACCTCGCCGACGACCTGCCCGCCAACCAGGATGATGTCGCGACCTACGCCGCCGCGCTGCTCGGGCTGCCGGCGCCGCCACTCGTCGCGCTCGCCGATCTCAGCCCGATGGCGCGCGCCTTTTATGCCGAGAACCGGCGGGTATCGAACCTGAAGGCGAAGCGCGTGCTCGGCTGGCGACCGCGTTATCCCGATTACCGGTTGGGCCTGCGTGCGGTCAGCGCGATCACCAGCCCGAACATCGCCAGCCCCGCCCCCGCCGCCGCGAGCAGCGACCAGCGATAGCCCTCGAACACCGTGGACAACAGCATGGCGATGACCGGCACGAGTACCCCCGAATAGGCCGCCTTTGCCGGGCCGATCACGCGCAGCACCCCGAAATACAATGGGAAGGCGATCGCCGAGGCGAAGATACCGAGGTATGCGACCCCCAGCCAGTAGCTCGGGCGCGGGTCGAACACCGGCGGGCCGACCGTGGCCCACGCATAGGCGGCATCGACGCCCGCGCCGATCAGCATGGCGATGCCCAGCATCCCCGCCATCGGATAGCGTTTCGCGGCCTGCGTCCCCTGCATGATGTTCGCGCTCGACGCCGAGATGACGCCCGCCAGCGTGAAGCCGATGCCGGCGAGCAGCGCGGTCGATCCATTGGGGTCGCTGCGCAGCTCATGCAGGAAGAGTAGCGCGACGCCGCCGATCGCGACCAGCGACCCGGCGATCAGCTGCCACCCCATGCGCTGCCCGAGGAAGATGCGCGCGAGCGTGGCGTTCGGCACCAGCATCAGCGCGAAGACAACCGCGACCAGCCCGGAGGTGATGAAGTGCTCGGCCCGATAGACGAAGTTGAAGTTGAGCACGAATTGCAGGACGCCGAGCGCACCTGCGAACAGCCACCCGCGCGCGTCGAGCCGGGCGAGTTCGCCGCGATACGCAGCCCAGGCCAGCATCGCGATGCCGGCGACGACGAAGCGATAGCTGACCGACCAGCTCGGCGGCACCACGCCCAATTGCCCGGTGATGACGATCCAGGTCGACCCCCAGATCAGCGTGACGATCCCGAACGGGATCAGCACCGCAAGGCGCGTCGATTGCGGGGCGGGGGCGTCGGACATGCGGCGGGCTTTAGCGGGGCTGCCGGCCTGCGCTAACCTGAAAATTGCGCTGCAAACACAAGCTGCGCTTGTCGAGACGGCTCACAGCGCGGCGATGGCCGTGGCGAGCGGGGCGATGTCGGCCTCGGCCTGGTCCCACGACACCACCAGCCGCGCCTCGCCGACGCCCCAGTCGTAGAAGTCGAAGCCGAGCCCGCGAAGGCGCGCAGCCTCGTCGGCGGTGACTTTCAGGAACACTTCGTTCGCCTCGACCGGATGGACGAGCCGCGCGCATGCCGCATTCGCCAGCAACCGCGCGCCGGCATTGGCGGCGCGGGCGTTCTTCAGCCACAGATCGTCCTCCAGCATCGCGAGCAATTGCGCGGCCAGATACCGCCCCTTCGAATGGAGCAGCCCGGCGCGCTTGCGCCGGCGCAGCGCCATGTCGGCGAGTTCGGTTTTGAAGAACACCAGCGCCTCGGCGTTCATGCCCCCGTTCTTGACGCAGCCGAACGACAGCGCATCGACCCCGGCGCGCCACGTCACGTCGGCGGGCGCGCAGCCGAGATGCGCGACGGCGTTCGCAAACCGCGCGCCGTCCATGTGGAGGCCAAGCCCGCGGGCGCGGGCGACGTCGCCGATCGCTGTGACCTCCGCGGGCGTATAGACCAGGCCGTATTCGGTGGCGTTGGTGATCGAGATCGCGCGCGGCTGCACCTGGTGGACGTCGTTCCGGATAGCGCCCGCCAGCGTCTCGATCGCGTGCGGGGTCAGCTTCGCGCCCGGTCCGTCGGCCAGCATCAGCTTGGCGCCATGGGTATAGAATTCGGGCGCGCCGGCCTCGTCCACGTTGATGTGCGCATGTGCGTGGCAGATCACGCCGCCGTCGGGCGGGCAGAGTGCGGCAAGCGCCAGGCAATTGGCCGCGGTCCCGGTCGGCACCCACAGCACGCGGACGTTGGTCTCGAACACCTCCGAAAAGCGCGCATCGAGCGACTGACTCCAGCGGTCGCCGTCATAGGCGGTGTCGAGCGTGTTGGCCGCGATCATCGCGTCGAGGACGGGCTGGGCGACCGGGGCGGCGTTATCGGAGAAGAAGCGCATGGGGGGCGGCGTAGGGGCGGGAGCGCGACGGGGTCAACCGGGATTGGACATTTGGGGCATGTCCTTCGACTGGGCTCAGGACGAACGGAAAACTATCGGTCCCCCCGCTCGTGCTGAGCGAAGTCGAAGCACATGCCCCGAACGCCTACCCTCACTGCTCGTCCGGCGGCCTCTCATATTCATCGGGCGGCGGGCGGCGGTCCTCGCGAGCGGAGGGCGGCGGGCCGTCGCGACGATTGCGGGGGCCGATGTCGAAGCTGCCGTCGCGGCCCAAGCGGACGTTGACGCCCAGTCCCTCGATCTCACCTTCGAACGCATTGTCGATCGCTGCCTGACCATCTTCGCCCAGATCGTCGATCAGGTTGGCGACGGGATCGTCCTCGACCACCGGAGCGGCGGGCGGGGCGACGCCCAGCGCCTCGATCATGAAGTCGCGCCAGATGCGCGCCGGGATGCCGCCGCCCGACAGGCCGGGGTTGGGGCTGTTGTCGTCGTTGCCGACCCACACCCCCGCGACCAGGCCCTGCGCGTACCCGACGAACAGCGCGTCGCGGTTGTCCTGCGTCGTGCCGGTCTTGCCGTAGGCGGGCACAGACAGTGCCGCCTGCCGCCCGGTGCCGCTTTCGATCGAACGCGCCAGCAATGCGCGCATCCCA